>QHTD01000191.1 GCA_003220675.1 Candidatus Rokuibacteriota bacterium
GGTGACGCTCACGGCCGAGCAGGGCGCCGGGTTGAGCCTGGTCCTCGCCGCGCTCTTCTTCGCGGTGTCGGTCGTCTTCGTCTGGCGGTCGTTCTACGCGATGCGGATCCGGGGAGGAGCGCCCGCCCCAGCCGAGACCCGGCGCGTTGGCGCCGTCGCGCGGGGCAAGTAAGAGCT
This sequence comes from Candidatus Rokuibacteriota bacterium, assembly GCA_003220675.1. Classification (GTDB taxonomy): domain Bacteria; phylum Methylomirabilota; class Methylomirabilia; order Rokubacteriales; family CSP1-6; genus 20CM-2-70-11. The sequence goes on from QHTD01000191.1 coordinate 178, forward strand.
CCGTGGAGTTTCTGTTCGGGGTCGTCACCGGGGCCCATTCCCTGGACGACCTGATCCGGTGGGGCGGCTACGCCGTTCTGGTCGGGATCGTCTTCACCGAGACGGGGCTCCTCGTCGGCTTCTTCCTGCCCGGCGATTCGCTCCTGGTTACCGCGGGGCTCGTCGCTGCGGCGGGCAGTCTCAACATCTGGTGGGTCAACGGGCTCCTGATCGTGGCCGCCGTCGTGGGCGACAGCGTCGGCTACGCCATCGGCGTCCGGATCGGTCCGCGCCTGTTCACGCGCGAGCGGTCGCTGCTCTTCAACCCACGCCACGTCGAGCGAACCCGTCGCTTCTACGCGCGCCATGGGCCCAAGACGATCGTGATCGCGCGCTTCGTCCCCATCATTCGCACCTTTGCCCCGGTGGTCGCCGGTGTCGGCGAGATGCAATACCGCCGGTTCCTCCTCTACAATGTCGTCGGCGGTGTGGGATGGGTGACCAGCATGACCTGGGCGGGCTACCTGTTGGGCCGGACGATTCCGAACATCGCTGAGTACGTCCACGTCGTGGTCATCGTCGTGGTCGTTCTCTCCGTGATCCCGATCGCCGTCGAGATCCTCAAGGAGCGCCGGCGGCGGGCGGCCTGATCCTGTCGGCGATCGCCACCCTCGTCGGGCGGCTGCCCGCAGGAGCGGGGGCGTGGCTCGGGCGCTGTCTCGGCGACCTCGCATTCGTCGCGCTGCCGAGCCGGCGGCGCGTGGCGCTCGCCAACCTCGCTGTCGCGTTCCCCGCGCTCGACGCCGCCGAGCGTCGGCGGATCGGCCGGCGGTCCTTCCACCACCTCGGGGTGTTGTTTGTCGAGCTCGCCGCGAGCCTGGTGCATCCGCTCGAGCGCACCCTCGGGGCGCTCAGCCTCGAGGGCCTCGAGCATCTCAAGGGCGTCATGGCGGCCGGCGGACGAGCCCTCATTCTCACGGCGCACCTCGGCAACTGGGAGCTGCTCGCCGCGGCCCACCGGCTCACCGGCTATCCGCTCGCGATCGTTGTGCGCCCGCTCGATTCTGCGCCACTGAACGCGCTGGCGGACAGGCTCAGGCGGAAATCGGGCGTGGAGCTGATCGACAAGCGCGGCGCGCTCCGGCCGGTGCTGCGCGCGCTCGCGGACGGGCGCATGGTGGCGATCCTGCTCGACCAGAACGCGGCCCGGCATGAGAGCGTGTTCGTTCCGTTCTTCGGGCGCGCCGCGTCGACGTCGAAGAGCCTCGCGGTGCTGGCCGTGCGCACCGGGACGCCCGTCGTCCCGATCTTCATCCGCCGCGAGGGCCGACGCCACCGCGTCATGGTCCACCCACCGCTCGTCCCGCCCGCGGTGAATGACGCCGAGCGTGCCGTCGTGGAACTGACCATGCGCTGCACGGCGGCGATCGAAACGGCAGTCATGCAGGCCCCGGAGCAGTGGCTGTGGATGCACAATCGTTGGCGCACGCGGCCCGCCGCGGAGGCGACGCCGTGATCGCGCGCGCGCTCGCTGCCGTGCTCATCTTTGCGAGCGTCGCGGCGGCGTCCGACGCCGACGTGCGGGTCGACGCGCAGCGCCACGCCGCCGCCGCGGGGGCGGTCGGGACCGTCACGGGCCACGCGTGGGAGGAACAGCGGAAGCCGGGCGGGGTCGCGCAGCCTCTCGGCGGCGCCGTGGTGACACTCGTGCCCCACTCGTCCGCGCTGACGGCGCAGCTCGAGGGGATCCGGACACGTTCGCGAGACTCGGCGACCGCCTACCGTGCGTCGGCGCGAGCGATTCGCCTGGCGCGAGAGGCGTACGAGAAAGCGCTGTGGGAGGCCGGGGCGGCCGACCTCGTCCGGACGAGTGTCGTCGACACCACGGGTGGTTTCAGGGTGGAGGACCTGCCCGCGGGCCCCTGGCTCCTGATCGTCACCCGGTCGGTCCGCGTCGGCAAGGCCTCGCCCCGCGCCACCAAGCGGGAGCGTGAAACGTACGCCCCCGCCCTCCGGCTGATGGGCTTCAGCGCGGTGTCGGTCTGGGTACGCGAGCTCACGGTCTCCGCGGGCCGGATCGAGGAGGTGGAGCTGACGGATCGGAACGTCTGGTTTACGGGGATCGAGGAGGAACGGACGCTGGACGCCCGTCCGTAGACCGGCGTCCAGCGCGCGAGCGCTACTTCTTCTCGGTCTTGGCTTCCTTTTTCACCATCCCGCCGCCCTTCACCGTGATCGACTGGGCGACGGCCTTGCCGCCCATGTCCATGTAGCGGACATGAACCGAGTCGCCTGGCTTGAGGCCGGCAGGCGTGATCGACTTCCCGTCCCTCCGAATCGACGTATTCGGGTCGACGGCGAACGTCCACTCGACCTCCTTGTTCTTTTCCTTGCCGGCCACTACGACGCTGTCGGCGGAGGTCGCCTTCACGGCGCCGTTGGCGTTCTTCGCCGGCATTCTCTTCATGTCCGCCGGCTTTTCGGCCTTCTTCTCCTGCGCCTTCTCGATGGGCGCCGGGGTCGGGGTTTGCGCCGCGGCGAATCCGACCGCGCCGGCGGCGAACGCAAGGGTGACAACCAGAGTGAGTAGTTTCTTCACGGCGGTCATTCCTCCACCAAAGGGGGTTTTGGAACTCGTTGCCTATCTCCTGCGCATACGACGTGTCACGACGGTTGTCTATTCGCTGGTTAAGTATGCATGAACTTTAACAGAAAGAAAAGATTGTTCCGCTCAGTCACATACGCCGGACGCCGTTGACCTGGCAGACGGGCCTGTGGTACGAATATTGAAGATCTCCTTCCGCTATGACGATTCGAACCCCTCTCCTTCTGCTTGCAACGGGCTTCATGGGCGTTTTGGCGCCGGGTGGATCTGTTGCCAGCGCCGCAGAAACTCACCCCTCTGAGATCACTTCTCTCGAACTGGGCGTGTGGCTCCCTGAGGACGATCCGGGACGGCCCGAGCCGGAGGCGGAGCCGAAGGTCGCCACGCCCGACTCCGGGCCTGAGGTGACGGCTCCCGGAGAGGTTGTCGAGGTGGACCCGTGGGCCGGGACGATCGAGGAGTCGGTCGGCCTCAATCCGCTGGCGCCTGACCTCGGCGACTATCCGGTGGTGATGAACGACGACGTCCGGTACTTCCTTGACCGCTTTACCGGCAGCCGGCGCATGGTCGTCGAGATGTGGATGAGCCGGTCCGGGCAATACCTCGCGATGATCCGGGAGGTGTTCCGCAATCAAGGTCTCCCGACGGACCTCGCGTTCACGGCGATGATCGAGAGCGGCTTCAACCCGCGCGCCGTTTCCCGCGTCGGCGCGAAGGGGCTCTGGCAGTTCATGGCCTCCACAGCGCGCCGCTACGGTCTGCGCGTGGACCGGTGGGTGGACGAGCGGCTCGATCCCGAAAAGTCCACCGTCGCCGCCGCAGCGTACCTGCGCGATCTGCACCGCCAGTTCGGCTCGTGGGCGCTCGCGCAGGCGGCGTACAACGCGGGCGAGATGAGGGTGAGCCGGGCGATCCGCCTGACGGGCTCGTCGGACTTCTGGGACCTCAAGCGCACGAAGCACCTGCGACGCGAGACCCGCGAGTTCGTCCCCGCCATCCAGGCGGCGACGATCATCGGCCGCGACCCGGACCAGTACGGGTTCGAGATCGGGGGCGAGGCGTGGGACGACACCGAGCGCGTCTCCGTGCCGCCCTCGACCGATCTCCGGCGTCTGTCCACGGGCGCCGGGCTCTCGCTCCAGATGCTGCGGGCGCTGAATCCTACGCTCGTCCGCGGGATCACGCCGCCCGGAACCAAATGGGAGGTCCGCATCCCGGCCGGCACTCGAGAGGGAGTGCTCACGGCGCTGGTGCCTCGCCGCCCGGCCGCCAAGGCGACCGCGCCCCGCCGCGCGGCGGCCGCCCGCGAGATCCACGTCGTCAGGCCGGAGGAGACGGTGAGCTCGATCGCCAAGCGGTACGGGCTGTCGGTCGACGACGTGCTTCGCTGGAACAGCCTCGAGAGCCTGGACCAGATCCGGCCGGGCGATCGGCTGCGAGTCGCCGAACTCCTCCGCTGAAGGTCGAAGTCCGGCTCTTCGCGTCCTTCCTCACGTATCTGCCCGCTCCGGACCCCCAGGGCGCTGTCACGCTCGACGTTCCGAAAGGATCGACCGTCGACGACGTCGCGCGTCGGTTGAGGATCCCCTCCGACCTCGCGCGCGTCGTGCTCGTGAACGGTCAGGACGCGGAGCCCGGACGTCCTCTCGCCGCGGGCGACGTCATCGCGATCTTCCCGCCGCTGGCGGGAGGCAGGCGATCCTAGGGCTTCCGACAGCGGAACGCGACGTTGCGCGCGAACAGGCGCATCGAGTACCGCGCGAGCCGCCCCTTGAGCGGGACGATCTCGTCGATCGTGAAGAATCCCTGGAGCAGCTCCCTCAGCGAATCGTAGGAGAAGTACTGACAGTGGGTGGGGTCGCTGTCGAGGCGCTTGCCGCGCAGCACGCGCCAGCGCCCGTGGAGATGATAGAAGAGCGGGACATTACCGACGAAGGTGCCCCGAGCCCGGAGGACCCGCTTGACCTCGCCGAGCGTGATGCGTGGATACGGGAGGTGCTCCAGGGTCTCCGCGAGCACGACCGCGTCGAACCGCGCGTCCGGAAACGGAAGCGGCGCGTTGAGATTGACCCGCTGGACATCGATCCCGTACTGCGTTCTCGCGGACTCCAGCGCCTTCCTGTCGATGTCGGCGCCGACGACGCGGTTGCCTTCGCGGAAGTGGCGGGTGAGGGTTCCGTCTCGGCACCCCAAGTCGAGCAGGTCTTTGCCTTGGCCGATCCATTGACCGAAGAGTCGGGCCCGTTCTGTCTCGAGGAACGCTTGTCCGAGCCGCTTGCCGCCCGCCTGGTCGCGGCGGTGATGCTCGACGTAGATCCCCTCGAGCCGATCATCTTCCGTCACGACGCTTGCCTCTTTTTGACGTTCGGACGCTCCCCACGAGCGGCGGTTCATCAGAGTCGGAGTTAGCGCGTAGCTTCTCCCGGCGGCTGGGCGCGAGTCAAGTTGAAGGTGTCTTCCCAGCGTGCGGCTAGGCTTGCGGGAAATTCCCGGGGCTGAGTCATGCAAATACCTGATTGGCGAACCCCGGCACTGAACCTCTAGTGTGTCCAGACCCGAAACGAGGGCTCGGGGGTTGCAGCGTGGAGGGGCTTGGGATGAAGATACTGATGCGTCTCTTCCCGATGCTGCTGTTATTTGGGACAGCCCTGGTGGCGTGGGCCGACGCCGACGAGGACACGTGCACGCTGGCCAGCCTCGAAGGAGGATGGGGGTTCGCATTGAGTGGGACTATCCTCGCCAGTCCTGCCGCCGCAACCGGCGTGCTCACCGTGGATGGGGAGGGAAATTTCTCTGGCCACGACACCCTGAGCGCGAATGGCATGATCCTGTCGGAAGCATTTACGGGGACCGTGACCGTGAATCCGGACTGCACGACCTCCGCGACAATTGTTAGCAGCTTATTCGTCGGAGAAGCGCATTTTGATGGCGTACTTGTCGCCAAGAGCAGAGAGATTCTCCTCATCCGGAGAGATCCAGGCACCGTCCTCTTCGGATCCGCCAAAAAGCAGTAGACGCGGAACACGGAGAGGCCGAGGGCGGAGCGGCTGACTCGGTAAACCCGGGGAGGGTGCCGCTGCCGGCATCCTCTTCGCTTCTTCGCGCTCTGTCGCCATTTTGAGCGAGACCGACTTCCGCTAAGCCGGCGCGAAGCTGGCTGCTGTCGCCGCGCATGGTGACAGTTTCGGGGGCTTACAGTGACAGTCGGAGCCTCCCTCGCTACGGTGGTACACTCGGAACGCTTAAACAGAGCGGACTTACAATACCGGAAGCGTCTAGGAACCCGGTGGGCCTC
>QHTD01000192.1 GCA_003220675.1 Candidatus Rokuibacteriota bacterium
CGTCGAGCAGAAGGCGTGGTTGCTGGGCCCGCCCGCGCAGGTCATCGACGCGGTCAAATCCGTCGAGGCCCAATACCCGGGCCTCGATCAGTTCATGGTCCACTGGGCCGAGGGCATCCCCCCCAAGGAGTTCAAAGAGCAGCTCCGCTGGTTCGCGCGTGACGTGATGCCGGCGTTTCAGACGCGCTGAGCACCCGGCCTTCGGGCGGTGGCGCCCTATACCCCACCTGGGTATTTTCCCGACGCCCGGCGACCCCCAAGTGATGGTGTTTT
>QHTD01000193.1 GCA_003220675.1 Candidatus Rokuibacteriota bacterium
GAGGTCGCTGACGACGACGTCGGGGCTGACGCCGAGCTCCTCGGGCGGCGCGTTTCCGCGGTTGCACCAGGCGACCAGGTAGCCGAACGCCGTCGCCCCCGCGACGTCCCACGCGTTCGATGACACGAAGAGGAGCTCGCTCGCAGGGATCCCGACCTGCTTCGGACCGAGCGCGTACACCGCGGGCGCCGGCTTGTACGTTCGCACGGCGTCCACCGAGATCACGTGCTGGAGGTAGCGGCCGAGGCCGCTCGAGCGGACGGCGGCCTCGAGCATCCGGGGCGAGCCGTTCGAGAGGATCGCGCGCGGCCGCCCCTCGAGACGCTCGAGCGCGGGCCGCACGTCGGGGAAGCACGCCAGTGACAGGTACGCGTCCATGAGCCGCCGTACCTGCGCCTCGCTCGCGGTCAGGCCGAGCCGCCGGAGCGCGTAGCGCAGCGCCGCCTCGGTCACGGCCCAGAAGTCCTCGTAGCGGCCCATCAGCGCGCGGAGCCAGGTGTACTCGAGCTGCTTCTGGCGCCAGGTCGCCGAGAGCGAGACGGGGTCGCTCGTGATCTCGCGTCCCGCCTCGACGACCGAGTGGACGTCGAAGAGCGTGCCGTACGCGTCGAAGACGTAGCCGCGGATCGGCGTCACCGCTCGATGGTTTCACGCCGGGGACGGCCGGGCCGCCTCCAGCCCTGGCGGGAGCGCTCGTCGGGCGGCTCGAGCCCGGTCTCGATGAAGGCGTAGTGCAGGAGCTTCTTGGCCTCGAGGAACGAGAGTGACCGCGAGCGCGAGCCGAGGACGACCATGACGAACTGCTGCCCGCCGCGCCACGCCGAGACGACGAGGTTGTAGCCCGCCTCGCGCGTGAATCCCGTCTTGATCGCCTGCACGCCGCCGGGGTCATTGAAGAGCGGGATGTGCCGCGCGTACATGCGGCCGTTGTAGACGAACGTCTGGCCGCCCAGCATCGTGCGCGACGCGGGGTAGTCCTCGAGCAGGCGGATGGTGAGCTGGGCCAAGTCGCGGGCGGTGCTCCGCTGGCCCGGGTCGGGCAGGCCGTGGGCGTTCGTGAACCGGGTGCCCGCGAGGCCGAGCTCGCGCGCCTTCGCGTTCATCCGCTCGACGAACGCAGCCTCGTCGCCGGCGAGCCGCTCGGCGAGCGCCGTCGCGGCGTCGTTGGCCGACGCGATTGCGACGCCATCCAACAGGACGTGCAGCGGGACCCACGTGCCGGAGCGCAGGCCCATGCGGTATTTCGGCGTCAGCGAGGCGTAGTGGCTGACCTGGACCGGTTCCTCCAGGTCGGCCTTGCCGCGCTGGATGTCCTCGCTCGCGAGGTAGAGCGTCATGAGCTTGACGAGGCTCGCGGGCGGCCGCTCGTCGTCGGCGTTCTTCGCGTAGACGGTCCGCCCGTAAGTGTCGAGAAGCAGGACGGAGTCCGCAGACAGCGCCACCCGCCGGCCGTTCAGGCTGGGGATGCGCCCGTCCTGGGCGACAGCGGAGGGGGGGAGGAGCAGGGCGGCGAGCGCCGCAAGTTGGGCAAGCAGGTGACTCGGATGCACTGGGGCTATTCTAGCCAGCAGCCGAAGCCGCCAGCAAGGGAAAAGCCCGTCAACGGACCGCCTTCTTCAGTTCCTTGGAGGGCTTGAACCGCGGCACGCGGCCGCCGACCGTCACGGACTGGCCGGTACGCGGATTCCTCAGCGTGCGCGGCTTGCGCCGCGCCACGGAGAACGTCCCGAAACCGACGAGCGTCACAGAGTCGCCGCGCTTGAGGGACCCGCGGATGCCGGCCAGCAGCGCGCGCATGGCGCGCTCGGTGGACGCCTTGGGCCATCCCGCGGCCGGGGCCATGCGCGCGACGAGGTCCGATTTCGTCATCGGCGTTACAGACCGAAGGTCGAGCGTGCCTCGTCCATCACGGCCTCAGTGATGGTCGAGTAGCCGTGATCCTCAGCAAACCGCTCGATCGCGCGCCGGGCCATCGACCGGATGAACGCCGGGACGCGCTCGACGCGTGCTTCGGCCTCTGCGGTCCATGTGACGCGCGCCGGCGCCGCCCCCTCGTTGACGATCGCGGCGAACGGGCAGCCGGGGCCTTGCGCGGCGGGGGCGCTCTCGGTCGTGCCCTCGAATGCGTCGGCGCGCGCGTTGGCCATCGTGCTCCGGAGGTGCTCGAACGGCGCCGCGGGCGAGACCGGACCGCCGACCTTGACGCCGAGGCTCTTCACCATCTGCGTCTCGAACGGGTTGGTCAGCATCGCCACGCGGAAGCCGCACTCGGGGCAGCGGAAGACGGCGGTCAGCGAGCCCTCGGCCGGGCCCTCGGTCGAGTGGAGCTTCATCGGCGCGTCGCAGTCGAGGCAAAGGAACTTCACGGCCCGTGATTCTAGCAGAACGACGCCACGCGTGTGGCGCCAGAAGCGTGCCGGGGGCAGGAGGCGGCGACGGCCGGACGAGGGTCGCTCAGGACAGAAAGTTATGCTAGCGTGAACGACGAGTGCCGGTGTAGCTCAGTGGCAGAGCAGCTGATTCGTAATCAGCAGGTCGTGGGTTCAAGTCCCACCGCCGGCTCCAGTCCTCATTGACGGATTTCGCTCGACGACTAGCTCTCCTTCATCTCGCCCCAACGCTTGGCGATCTTGAGGCGAACCGCCGCTTGCTCGAGAAAGCCACGCGAGCCGCCGCAAACATTGGTGCCCAGTGGGCGCTCTCGGGAGAGCTCGTGTGTTCGGGCTACGAGTTCGAGCCGGTCATCGGCACCGATTGGATCAAGCAACAGCCCGACAAGTGGATGCGCAGCTATGCCGAGCTCGCAGGCGAGTTGGGGATCTGCGCCTTCGTGCATCATCCAGAACGCAACGCCGCGACCGGATGTCTCTTCAGCACGATGTTCGCCATCGAGCGGGGTGAGATCGTCGGGCGCCACCGGAAGATCACGCCGACTCCAGGCTCCGAGTCTTGGGCGCAAGGCGGTGCGCCGCCCGTACCCATCAGGATGGATGGGATGAGCATCGGGATGCTGATCTGCGCAGACGCGTACCTGCCGGCGCCGACCAAGCTTCTCGCCGACGCTGGCGCGCAGATCATTCTGTCCTCCGCTGCGTGGCATCCCGGAGAGTGGGGGCCGTCCGGTGAATGGGAGGCGAGATCGGCGGAGACGGGGGTGCCCATAGTCGTTTGCAACCGAACAGGCACCGATTGTTACGCATCCTTCGATTTGTCTGAGACTGTTGTGGCGTATGGGGGTGAGCGCCTCATTTCGTTACGGGCGTCGCGATCAACGGTGTTCGCGATCGATCTTCATCTGACACGCCACGATCTAGTGACGCGAGTGACCGCTGCGATTGAAGTGTTTTGAGCGACACCCACCGACAAGCGGATCGTCTTCCACCCGGAGATTCTCGTGTGGTGGTTGCCCCAGCTTCTGCTGGGCGTCCTCTTCCTGACGGGACTCGGACCGAGCGCATTTCTGGCTAAGACGATGCCTTCCCGTCACACTTCCTGAACACGCCCGCCTGGCGCTTCGTCGGTCAGTCACGGACTTATAGGACGGTACGCGGCTTGCTTATGCGGGGAGGCGTGCCGGCACTCGAGCTTCAGCCAATCGCTCAAGGAGAGGATACGAGCGCGCTCTACATACTGCCCACGCGGGAGGTCCAGCGATGACTCGACTGCCGCTAACCTTGCCCGGCTTGGAAGATCGTGCGGTCACGCTTCGGCCAGCCGGTTTCGTCGCCGGCGCGAAGCTCTTCGTCGGCGAGACGCCGGCGCCGAAGGGGAAGCGGCGCCTGACGTACCAGCTCCGCAAGAACGACGGCACGTGGGCGGATATCAAGCTCAAGCCCCGGCTGTTCGACCCCGTGCCACAACTGGAATGCGACGGCCGGCGGATCGTCCCGGTGCGTCCGCTTCACTGGTACGAGTACGCCTGGATGGCTCTGCCGATCGTCCTGGCGTTTTCTGGGGGCGCGCTGAGCGCGTTCGCCGTCCTCGGTGCCGCCCATCTGAATTCGCGGATCCTCCGGAGCGACCGTGCCCTGTGGCTTCGCTACGCCCTGACCGGATTCGTGTCGCTCGCGGCGGTGGTGGCGTTCTTCATCGTCGCAGCGCTCGCCGGATCGCTGCTCGGACGGCTGCGAAAGTCGTCATAGCGAGGCGACGCGCCGCCAACCGGACCGTCGCTGAGTATCGCGACGCTGAGCGATTGCATTTGACCCCGTGTCGAGAGTTATGAGAGTCCTCGGACCATGAGGCGACGGCTCGCCGTGGCGTGCCCGGTGGTGCTCGCGGTCGCCGCCATGCTCCTCCAGGGGTGCGCCCTCACCACGCACTTCGCCTACACGAACACCACGCTCGCGCGGACGGAGAACAAGGCGCCTCAGGCGTCGTTCGAGATCAAGAGGCGGACCAGGCAATACGGCGACGTGCTCGTCCTCCTCGCCCTCTCGGGCGGAGGCTCGCGCGCCGCCTACTTCTCAGCCCGCACGATGCTCGCGCTCGAGCGCGTGCCCGGGCCGCAGGGCGCCACGCTGAACGTGTTGAATGAGGTGGACCTGATCTCCGCGGTGTCAGGCGGCTCCCTTGCCGCCGCCTACTACGCCGCGAGCTTCGACGCTGGGACCCCCGGGATTCCTCCGGGCCGGCGGAAATGGGACGAGCGCACCGTGACCGACCTGATGAGCCGGAACTACATCGCCCGCTGGATCGGCAACTGGTTCTGGCCGCTGAACATCGCCAAGTTTTGGCTGACGGCCTTCGATCGGACCGATATCATGGCCCAGACCTTCGCCGACAATTTTTTCGACTCCACGAGAACGGGCGTCGATCTGCGCATCCGGGACCTTAACCCCGCGCGGCCCAACCTCGTGCTCAACGCCACGATCGGCAGCCGCAGCTACCGTGAGGACGATCCGGCTCGCGCGAAGCTCTTTGGAACCGTGTTCACGTTCACCCACGAGGACTTCGCCGCG
>QHTD01000194.1 GCA_003220675.1 Candidatus Rokuibacteriota bacterium
CGCACGCCGGGCGGCTCGACCGGCGGCGGCGCGGCGGCGCTGGCCGCCGGCCTCACGTACCTGGAACCCGGCAGCGACATCGGCGGCTCGATCCGCGTGCCCGCGCACTTCTGCGGCGTCTACGGCCACAAGCCGACGCGCGGCGTCGTGCCCATGCGCGGGCACATTCCCCCGCCGCCCGGGACGCCGCCGGGCCCGCCCCCGCTCTTGCCCGTCGCGGGCCCGCTCGCGCGCAGCGCGGCCGACTTGAGAGCGGCGCTCGAGGTGCTCGGCGGCCCCGACGAGGAGGACGCGCCCGCCTACCGGTGGTCGCTGCCGCCGGCCCGAGGCACGCGTCTCGCCGACTACAGAATCGGCTTCGTCCTCGACGACCCCGCGTGCCGCGTGTCTTCGGACGTGGGGGACGTGCACGCGCGGGCGATCGAGGCGCTGCGCCGAGGCGGCGTGAAACTCGAGGAGGGTTGGCCCAAGGGCGTGGTCCCGGCTCAGCAGTACGACACCTACCTCTACCTCCTCAACTCGGTGTTCGCGTTCACCCTGCGCGACGATCAGGTCGAGGAGATGCGCAAGCGCGCCGAGAACCAGGACGGGTCGTACGCGGCCAAGCAGGCCCTGGCCTGGACGGCGCCGTTCAAGCACTTCTCGGCCGCCGCCGGCCGGCGCAACGCGGCAAGCGCCGTCTGGCAGGAGTACTTCCGCGCCCACGACGCCTTCCTCCTGCCGACGGCCTTCGTCGCCGCGTTTCCTCACGACCACAGCCCGCGTATGTTCGAGCGTCGGCTGGCCACGCCGGAGGGGCCACGCCAGTACCTCGATCTGCTCTTCTGGATCTCCTTCGCGACGCTCACGGGCCTGCCCGCGACGACCGCGCCCATCGGGCTCACGCGTGACGGGTTGCCCGTGGGCATTCAGATCGTGGGGCCGTACCTCGAGGACGCGACGCCGATCGACGTCGCCGGCCGGCTCGCGGACGTGATCGGCGGCTTCACGCCGCCGAAGGGGTTCTGAGGCGCGCTACCTGCTTACGGTGTAGTAGGTTAGCGGGCATGCTGGGAACTCTGGCCCCCCTCATCGTCATCCTGGGGACCGCGACGCCGGGTGGTGGGTTCCCCGTCTACGGGGCCGCGGTCGCCGAGACGATCAACGAGATCGACCCGTCGCTCGCGGTCCAGCCGCGCAACACCAAAGGCAGCACGGAGAACGTGCCACTCCTCGAGGCGGGGCAGCTCGACATCGCCCTCGTCCAGGGCGAGGTCGTCCACGAGGCCCTCACCGGCGTCGGCCGGCCGCCTGCCGACCTGAAGATCCTCTTCGCGATGTACTCGACGCCGGGCATGTTTGTCGTCAGGGCCGACAGCCCGTACCGCGCGACCGCCGACCTCCGGGGCAAGCCCGTCGCCTTCGGCGCGCGGGGCTCCGGGCTCGTGATCCTCGCCCGCTACGTCCTCGACGGCCTCGGCCTCGATCAGGAGCGCGACTTCCAGGCCGTCTATCTCGACCGCGCGGGCGACGGGCCCGCGATGGTGCTCGACGGGCGCGTCGCCGCGCTCTGGGGCGGCGGGCTCGGCTGGCCGGGGTTCACGGCGGTCGCGAAAGGCCCGGCGGGGGCGCGCTTCATTGCGCCGGACACCAATGAGCGCGCGCGCATCCTCGCCAAGCACCCGTTCCTGAAACCGATGACGGTTCCCCCCGGCTCCTATCCCGGGCAGGACGCGCCGATCGCGTCGGTCGGCTCGTGGAGCTTCATCCTCGCGCGGCCGACCCTCGCCGAGGACGTCGCGTATCGCCTGGCCCGCGCGCTCCACCGCGGCGAGGCGGTGCTCGCCAGGCGCCTGCCCCAAGGGGGTGAGACGACCGCGGGGAACACGGTCGCCGCCGCGCCGCGGCCGGAGCTCATCCATCCCGGCGTCCTGCGGTACCTTCGCGAGATCGGAGTCGTACGCTGACACGGCAGCGTCGGCGGAGGCCGACGCGCTCTCGGTAGCCGGCTAGACGCCGATCTCCGCATGCCTTCAACGGACGAATTTACATCGTTCGGGAACCCAGAGCTGGCGGTATGGTCTAACCGAATGCAAGGGCGGCCTGGTGGTGACCCTCACCTGGTGGACCGGCTACGGCGGGGTGACCCGCGAGCCTTCGAGGAGCTGGTGATCGCCTACCAGCACCGGGTCTTCGGAGTGGCCCTGAGGATGCTGCGCAATCGGAGCGAGGCCGAGGAGATCGCCCAGGAGGTTTTCCTCCGGGTCCATGGCGCCGTGGAGGATTTCCGCGGCGAGGCAAAGCTCTCGACGTGGCTCTACGCGATCACCTCGCGCCTCTGCCTGAACCGCCTCGCCGCCGGCGAGCGTCGCGTGGCGCGCGAGGGCCACGAGACGCTCGAGCGTCTCACGGCCGACGTCGACCCGGCGGCGCAGCTCGAGCGGGGCGAACTGGAGGCAGCGCTCCAGCGCGCGATCACGGAGCTGCCGGAGGAGCGGCGCATCGTCGTCGTCCTCCGCGATCTCGAGGGACTCCCCTACGACGAGATCGCCGAGGTCCTCGACCTTCCGGTCAACACGGTGCGCTCGCGTCTGCACCGAGCGCGGCTGGACCTCAAGGCGAAGCTGGAGCGCTTCCTACCATGAGCTGTCACGACGCACGCGAGCTCTTCTCGGCGCGCGCCGACGACGCGCTGACCGCGCCCGAGCGCGCCGCGCTCGACGCCCACCTGGCGAGCTGTGCCGAATGCCGGCGCGAGTGGGAGCGCTTCCGCGCGACGGTCGCGCTCCTCCACGCCGTCGAGCACCCACGCGCGCCGGTCGGATTCGTGGACCGCGTCCTCGGGGCAACCAGCCGCGTGCCCAGGCATCGTCGCGTCCTGCGCGCTCTCTTCCTCCCTTGGCGGCAGAAGCTCCCGATGGAGGCCGCGGCGGTCGTCCTCGTCGGCGTGATGGCCGTCATCCTCTTCAAGGCGACGCCCGAGCTTCAGCGGGCCTCGCGCGTCGAGCCGCCCACCGAGGCGCCACGACGGGAAGCACGACCGGTGACGCCGGTGCCCGTTGCGCCGAGCGCCCCGCCGCGCGAGGAGCCGCCGGCGATCGTCGCCGAGGCGGAGCGCGACGCCACGCGACAGCGCGACCTGGCGAAGTCCGCGCCCGCGCCGATTCGAGCCCGGTCAGTCCCGGCCGAAGTCAGGGGCGCGCCGGCCGACGCAGCAGCACCTGCGCCCGCTCGGGAGGCCGCGAGGGAGAGCGCGAAGCTGTCGGCGCTCCGCCCCACGGCCGCTGATCTCTCCGGCCACCTGGTCGTGAAGGACCGTGACGCGGCCGCACGTGCGCTGGCAGAGCTCGCGACCAGGGCCGGAGGGAGGGAGATCACCAGGCGCGCCACGGCCGACGCGACGGTGATGGAGCTCGTGATCCCACGCGCGGCGTGGGCGGAGTTCGCGCGCGGGCTCGCGCGGCTGGGCACCTGGTCGCCCGAGCGCGAGCCCGCCGAGCTCCCCGCCGAGATCCGCGTGGCGCTTCGGATCATCGAGTAGCCGGTCACCGACCGGCGCCGCGTCCGGAAACCCGCCCTCGCGCCTCGGGAACTTCGCCGGCGCTCCCCTGTCTAACCGAGCAGACGCCGAACCCGGCGGGACAGGAGGAACGCCCGATGCAAACGCGACCGATCGCCCTGATGCTGCTCGTCGCTCTCACGGCCACGGACGCCCTCGCGGCCACGCCGCGCGCTGTCACGCGCGAGGACCAGCGCGAGATGATGGTCACGATCTACAACGGCAACCTCGGCCTCGTGAAGGACGTCCGCGAGACGCACTTCCCGGCGGGGACGACGGAGGTGCAGTTCGCCGACGTCGCAGCGCTGATCGACCCGACCACGGTGCATCTCAAGTCGCTGACCGACCCGGCCGGACTCAAGATCCTCGAGCAGAACTACGAGTACGATCTCCTGACGAGCCAGAAGCTCATGGAGAAGTACGTCGGCCGGAAGGTGCGCCTCTACCAGACGGACGGCACGTACCACGAGGCGACGCTGCTCTCGACCAACGGGCCGATCTTCGAGATCAACGGCCAGATCCACATGGGCCACGACGGACGCCTCGTGCTCCCGTCGCTCCCGGAGAACCTCGTCGGCCAGCCGACCCTCGTGTGGCTCCTGCGCAACCAGACGACGCGGCCCCAGCGGGTCGAGGCGTCGTATCTCACGGGCGGGATCACATGGAAGGCGGACTACGTGATGGTGCTCAACCCCGCCGATACGCTCTCCGACCTCACGGGCTGGGTGACGATCGACAACAAGAGCGGCGCCACCTATCGGGACACGGCACTCAAGCTCGTCGCCGGCGACGTCAACCGCGCCCGCGATCCGCGGAGGGAAGCGCGAATGATGGAGCTCGCGGCCAAGGCGGCGCCAGCCGATGCGAGCCGCGACTTCCAGTCCGAGGGGTTCTTCGAGTACCACCTCTACACGCTCGACGGCCGGACGACGATCAAAGACAGCCAGACCAAGCAGCTCTCGCTCCTGTCGGCGACCGAGGTGCCGGTCGCCAAGCACCTCATCTACTACGGCGCTCAGGACTACTACCGGAACGCCTACGGCATGCCCATCTCCAACCAGAAAGTCGCCGTCTATCTCGAGATCAGGAACAGCAAGGAGAACCGGCTCGGCGTGCCACTGCCGAAGGGCAAGGTCCGCGTCTACAAGGCCGACCGCTCCGGGAGTCAGCAGTTCATCGGCGAGGACTGGATCGACCACACGGCGAAGGACGAGCGCGTGAAGATCAAGATGGGCGACGCATTCGATGTGGTCGGGAGCCGCGTGCAGAAGGACTACAAGAAGCTCGGGCCGGGCCTTTGGGAGGTCGAGTGGGAGATCGCGCTCCGCAACCACAAGCCGGAGGACCAGACCGTGACGGTCGTCGAGCCGGTGCCCGGCGACTGGCAGGTGCTCGCCTCGAGCCATCCCTACGAGAAGGTCGAGGCCCACACCCTCCAGTACAAGACCCTCGTGCCGAAGGAGGGCGCGACGAAGCTCACGTACCGGTTGCGGATCCGCGCCTAGCGCCGAATTTTCTTGGCGTTGGAGCCGCGTGCCAGTTGAAATGGCGCAATGGAATGGCTGTTGGCGGAAGAAGTCATCTTCTTCCTCGCAGCGCTGACCGCCTCGGGCCTCCTCCTCATCGGAACCCTGAAGCGCATCCGGCCACCGGTCCGCCGCGGGCGTCCCAGCACGCGCCTTCTCTCGGCCCCCGAAGACCGTGCTCCTTCGCCGCCCCAAGACCGCGCTGCGCTCGCGCTCCGCCTCGGACAGACGCTTCTCGACCGGGCGCTCCAGGACTCGGACCCGACATCCGAGCGGCGCCGCAGGCTGATCTACCGGGCGATCGCCTGTCTCAACCGCGGCATCGAGGCCGCGCCCGACGACGAATCCCTGCGGAAGACGCTCACCGCAGCTCACGCGACCCTGTGGAGCACGCACCAGCAAATCGGGCTCCCGCGCCTCGCCCGGGAGATGCTGTGGCGGCCGACGGGGCTCGCGCCCGCTCCGCCGACACGCCCGAAGACAGACGCGGCGGCCCGCCCCTAGGGCGTCACTCGCCGAGCCCGTCGAGCCGGCGCAGCTGGCGGCGCATCACGGGTTTGTGGGCGCGGTCGGAGCGCGTGAGCAGGACGTCGCCGGGCGGCGACGCCACGCCGCTCTTCGGATCGATCACCTCCTTCGTGAGGACCTCGCACGCCGCCGTCTCCAGGCGGGCCTCGCCCTCCCGCTGCATGAGAAGGCGCCCCTTGCCGTCCACCGCCCATGTGCTCGGCGTGGCCTTGGAGAGCAGGGCACGGTGCGCCGCGGGTGTCATGGGCGTCTTCGAGGTGAGGTGGTGCATCGTGGCGTCCGCGGAGAAAACGTAGCGCTGGTGCGGGTAGAAGTAGGGATCGCTCCGGTCCACGCGCGCCGAGGGTGCGGTGCCGAAGCGGATGACCTCCCAGGTCCCGACGAGCTCGGCCGTCGTGCACGGGCGGAGCACGTCCTTCTCCTCTTGCGCGACGGCGGGCCGGGCGGCGAGGGCCGCGAGGACGACGAGGGCCCGAAAGAGGCGGCGCGGGCGCGCGCGGGTCACTTCCCGCGCTTGGCGAGGTACT
>QHTD01000195.1 GCA_003220675.1 Candidatus Rokuibacteriota bacterium
ATCAGACAGATCGAGAACATGGTGCAGAACACCCGTACCTACGGCGGAGTCTGGGACCGGGAGGCGCTGCCGCGCCTCATCCGCCTCGGGCAGATCATCGAGGAGGAACAGGCGATCACGTACGCGATGGCAGGGATGGATCGCGTCTTTCGCGAGCGCTATCCCGGTTACCGCCCGGCCACCGACTGGCCGGCCGCCTATGACCAGTGGACGCGGACGACCCTCGACACGCTCCGGGGAACGCTCGCGGCGGTGCGTCTTCACGCCGATGACTTCGCTGACGAGCAGCGGCGCATCCAGACACTGACCGCGCTGAGCGACAGCGCCGAAGGTCGCATGCAGGCCGTCCAGGCCGGCAATATGCTCGCCGCCGAGCAGATCCAGCAGCTCGTCAAGCTTCGCCAGCTGATGATGGCCCAGATCAACGCGCAGAACGTCTACATGGCTAACGTCACGAACCGCGACGCCCAGAGCACGGCGACACAGGAAGAGTGGGTGAAGAACGGGAACCTCGAAGCGCCGGTCTTGCCGACGACCCGGACGCCCGGCTCGGTGCCGGTGCGGCCATGAGGAACGCCGTGTGCGCTCGCGCGCTTGGTCTCGCTTCTCTCCTCTTACTCGCGAGCGCGTGCACGAGCAACGCTGGACGGGAAGCGCTCGGCTCCCTGAAATCCGGGACCTTGTCGTCGAAGTACCACAGCGGCTTCTGGGCCGACGAAGCGAGGAAGCAGACCGCGCTCTGGAAGGAAGCGCAGCAGCTATGTAGAGCCCAGGCCGCCGGTCCCACGCCGAACTGCCGAGTGGTGTTCGCCGTCTACGTGACGGTGCCGATCAACGCTGGCCCTCAGCGCGAGGATCTCAGCGATCCCCTCAAGGCATGGATACTTGGCGGCACCCGAGAGCTTGGGCTGCCCACGCCCGAGAGCATGCCGCCGCCGACCAAGGGCTTCGGCCCCGAGTCCCAGAAGCCGCGGCCCTGGCCCGTCCCCGGGAAGTGAATCGTGAGCTCCACGATCCTCACCGACATCGTCCGTGACTACGAGGCCATCAGCACCGCTTGGTTCAGTGCCCTGAGCCCCATCGCGCATCGGATCTTCTGGGTCCTTGTCGCCATCCAGCTGACGTGGACGGCCATGTGGTGGGCGTTGGACAGGGAAGATGGGCTCGGGGCGCTCGCGAGCCTCCTCCGCCAGGTCGTTGCGATCGGCTTCTTCTACGCGCTGCTCCTGAATGGCGGAACGTGGATTCCGGCCGTTACTCAAAGCTTCTCCCAGGCCGGCGCGGCCGCCGCTGGAATTACCAAGCTGAACCCCACCGATGTCTTCGACCAGGGCCTGGCCCTGGCCAACAAGATCCTGAATGCGACCGCCGCTCGGGGGCTCCTGGACAAATTCTTGGCAAGCGTCCTGGCGGGCATCACGGCGCTCGTCGTTGTCATCGCGTTCGCGATCATCGCGGCCCAGCTCCTCGTGGTCTTGGTGGAGAGCTTCATCGTGATCGGTGCGGGCGTCCTGTTTCTCGGCTTCGCTGGTAGTCAGTGGACCAGGTTCTTCACCGAGCGGTACCTCAGCTACGTCGCGAGCGTCGGCGTCAAGCTCTTCGTGCTCTACCTCATCATGGGTGTCGGCATGGGCATCGCCGCCAGGTGGATGTCGGTCCTCGAACGAGGCGGGTTCAGTCCGATCCCGTTCTTCTACGTGATGGGTGGCTCCCTCGTATTCGTCTTCCTCACCTGGCACATCCCGTCGGTCGCTGGTTCCCTCACGGCGGGAGCCGTGAGCCTCTCGCTCGCCGACGGGGTCCATCCCGCTATTCTGGGAAGCCGCGCAGCGGGGGCCGGTCTGGTCGCCGCGGGCGCCGTCGGCTCTGCAGCTCTGGGCGGCGTACGATGGGGCGTCGATCGGCTACGCGGCCACACGTCGCTCCATACCGCGGGCCGTGAGTTGCCGAGCGCCCCGCCCTCCGGCGCGGGCGTGAGCGCACCGCCTCCAGCCGATGCAGCTCAAGCTCCGAGCCCGGGCACGCCTGAACCTGAACGTCCGAAGGCTCTGCAGCCGGCTGGCGACACGCGAGATCCCGACGTCTCGACCATGTAGTACGCTACCGCTACGCTCGATCCAGCTCTCCACCCGGAGGCTCCTATGCGTGCGTTGGTCGTGTTCACCCTGGTCCTGCCGACCCTTGTGCTCCCTGCCCCGGCGTTGGCCGATTGCGCCGCCATCGAGCTCGCTCTGGCCGGCGTCGCCAGCGACGTCCGCTGCGTGGCGAGCCCCGACCTCACCACACGCAACGCGGACACCACTCCGCCCGACAACTCGCGGCCGGGGCTGCCGCCCAACGCCTTTACGCCCCGCACCGACGCTCAGGCCGTCTCCGCCGACGCGCCCTTCCGCACGCCGATCGACCCGGACCGCACCTTCCCCGGGCTCCAGATCACGGGCGCCATGATCGACGACGCCAACGCCCGCTGGGTCCTCCGACTACCGACTAACTGGAATGGCCGCCTGGTCGTCGGCGTGCCGGGCGGCTTCCGCAGCGAATTCATGGGCGACTTCATCTTCAGTGACCTCGTCATCCAGCTCGGCTACGCGTACGTCTCGACCAACAAGGGCATGCTCAACTTTTTCTTCTCGGCGCCGGCAGCCGACCCCGCCGCCTGCCGGCTCTCGCCGCGGGTCGCGGCCACGGGCACGCTCTTCACGCACTTCTACGTGGACGACCCCGCCGACACCATCCGCGAGTGGTTCTTGCGGACCCTCCAGGCCACCGACGTCGCCGAGATGAGCCTCGAGGCGCACTATGACAGCCAGCCCGAGCGCGTCTATCTCTTCGGCATCTCGAACGGCGGCCACGTCGTGCGGCGGATGCTGTCGGAATTCCCGACGCGCTTCGACGGCGGTGTGGACTGGGAGGGTGTCTACTGGTCGGCGGGTGGGCCGAACATCCTCATCGACCTACCGGTCGCGCTTCGCAACTGGGAGCCGTACGTCGCCTCGGGGTTCAGCCGACAGAGCGCAGCGTTTCAGGCGATGCTCAACGCCGGCTACCCGCCCGACATCTTCGCCAGGCCGCCGACGCCCGGCAACACCTTCAGCCCCGTCTTCGGCTCCCACTGGGAGACCCACGCCAACAACTACTGGGACGTGACGACGTGCGTCTTCGTCCGCGAGCTGGATCCGCTCTATCCCATGAGCCAGCTCGACCCGCTCGGCCGCAGCGACACGAAGGACTATGACTACGCAGCGCGCCGCAAGCCGTTCCATCTCGCGCCCCGCATCGGCCAGATCGCGACGGACGGCGATATCTCTCGGCCCCTGGTCACGCTGCAGGGCACGATGGACGCGCTCCTGCCGATCAAGCGCCACGGACGGCCGTTCCGCGACGCCGTCGTCGGGGCCGGGCGCGCCGCCTTGCACCGGTACTACGAGATCCAGAACGGTAACCACATCGAGCGGTACCGCCAGAGCTGCTGCAACTTCACGCAGCTCGAGTTCATTCAGCCCCACGCTCACCGAGCCTTTCAGCTCCTGGTCGACTGGGTCGAACGAGGCGTTCTCCCGCCGCCGAGCCAGTGCGTCCCGCGCGGCGGCACGATCGTGCCGAATCCCGGCGCGGCAGGGCAGCCGGAGCGGTGCGCGGCGCTGCTGGAGGAGTGAAACGCTCGATCGCCGCGGGAGTCCCGTGGGAGGAGGAGAGCCTGGGGCAGGTCGCGACGGACACCTTCGATCTGCTCGTCGACGCGATATCGGACTGTCAGCGCGCGGGACTCGTGCGTTCGGAGGAGCCGGAGAACCTTGCAATCAGTGCCTGGTCAAGCGTCCACGGCAGGGGTAACGATCTCTACCGCTGGACCAGCCGGAGGAACTGACGGGTCCGTGGCTCTTGCGGTCGCTCCAGGACCTCCACGGGAGTGCCCTCCTCGACAATTCGACCGCCGTCCATGAAGATGATCCGGTCCGCGACCTCCCGCGCGAAGCGGACCTCGTGCGTGACGACGATCATCGTCATGCCGCCCTCCGCCAGCCGGCGGATCACGTTGAGCACTTCCGCGACCAGTTCCGGATCGAGGGCGGAGGTGGGCTCGTCGAACAGCATGAGCCGCGGTGAAATAGCCAGCGCCCGCGCGATGGCCACCCGTTGCTGCTGACCGCCCGACAACCGGTGCGGCAGGTGGTGAGCATGATGTGCGAGCCCGATGGCGGCCAGGAGCTCCACGCCGCGCGCCTCGACTGATTCAAGCGGCTCGCCATAGACCTGGACCGGCGCCTCACAGATGTTCTCAAGGGCAGTGAGGTGCTCGAACAGGTTGAACTGCTGAAACACCATGCCGATGCGAGCCCGGGCTCGCTCCTTGGCGATATCGCGCGACGGTCGGAGGACGCCGTTGACCCGCTGGTAGCCGACGTGGTTCCCGTCCACGGTAATCTCACCGCGATCGAGCGTCTCGAGGTGATTGATGAGACGGAGCAGGGTACTCTTGCCTGAGCCGCTCGGACCCATGATCGTCACGACCTCGCCGCGCTTCACGGAGAAGTCTAGGCCGCGTAGCACCTGGCGGTGGCCGTACGCTTTCCAGGCCTCTGCGCAGACCACGAACGGCAAGCCCTCGTTGGCGGCCTTCCGAGTCGCTTGGACGCCAGCGAGCTCGACAATGTCCACCGGAGCGGCTGCCGCGGCGCCCTGCGCGCCAGCGCGGGACGCCTCGGCTGGTTCGGGCATCGCGAGGGTGGTGTCGATCGGCCCCTCGGCACGCAGGGACCGAGGACCGAGCCGAAAGCCGAAGAACCGACCCAGCGCGGACTCGGACGGGCGTCGGCGCTCGAACTCGAGACTGAACCGCCGCTCGAAGAGGAACTGCGCCCCAGCGATCACCGTCGTTATCGTGAGGTACATGAGGCCCGCGGCGGTAAAGACGGCAAAGAACTGGAAGTTCTGCGCCACGATTTGTTGGCTGCGAAGAGTGAGCTCATTCACCGCGATAACGGAGGCGAGGGAGGTGCCCTTCAGCACGCTGATCGTGTCGTTCCCGATGGCCGGAAGGATCGCGCGCATGGCCTGAGGCAATACAATCCGGCGGAGGGTCAGGAGGGGCCCCATTCCGAGCGACGCCGCGGCCAGCGTCTGGTTCCGACTGACCGAGAGGATCCCGCCCCTGATCACCTCGCCCGCGAAGGCCGCCTCGTTCAGCGCGAACCCGATGATCGCTGTCGTCACCGGGGGCATCACGATCCCGACAGCGGGGAGCGCATCAAACAGGAAGACCAACTGAAGCAGGACGGGGGTACCGCGAAGCAGCCAGATGTAGAGCCACGCCCCGATGGAGAGTGGCTTGTACGGCGACAGACGCAGGAGGGCGATGACAAGACCCAGCACGAGGCCGCCCGCCATCGCGGCGGCAGCGATCTTGATCGTCAGCCAGGCGCCTTCCAGCAGGAAGGAGAACGTGAGGTAACGAAAGAAATCGCCCAACCGATCTACTGCCTGAGGATCTCCACCGGAATGACAAGGGCGGGATCCATCCCGTTTTTCTTTAGCAGCGCCTTCTGTGTCCCGTTCGCCTGGAGGGCCTCGAGAGCCTCCCTGACGACGCTCACCAGCTCCTCATTGCCTTTCTTGACCGCGACGCCGATCTTGATTCCGGTGTTGAATGCGAACGCGCGCTCGAGTGTGTCGCGGTTCTGTCGCACGACCTCGTCGACCAGAACCAGGTCGTACATAGACAGATCGGTGCGGTCGTTCAGGATGGCCCGGGTCGTTGCTGGCGCGTTTGGATACGTCGTGATTTCGATCGGCGGCTTCCCCGCCGCGACGCACTTCTCGCTCTGATCGCGGAACGCCTTCTCTTCGACGGTTCCCAGGATGGGCGCAGCCCGTTTGCCGCAGGTGTCCGCCACCGAATGAATCCTCTTGGGATTGCCCTTTCTCACGATGCCTGCCGTGCCGGTGGTCGCATAGGTCACGAAGTCGGCCACCTTGGCGCGTTCGGGCGTGTAGTAGATGTTCGACCAGATGAGCTGGATCTGATCGGCCTGCAACGTTGGTACGAGCGTTCCAAAGTCCAGGGCGACGAGCTCATACTTGAGCCCGAGGCATTTCATGGCGGCATCGACCATGTCGGGATCCTGGCCGACGATCTTGTTGGGATCTTTCGGATCGCGGTACATGACGGGCGGGAGGGTCGGGTCGAGGCCGACCTTGAGCGTCTTGCCGGCCAGACCGGGGTACTTCGCGGCGACCTTGCCGGGGTCGCACGCCGCCTGCGCCGAGGTCCAGGCGAGGAGGGCCAGTGCTCCCACAACACACGCGACGATGCTGCTCCAACGCTGTCGAGTCATATCCGCCCCCTGGGTAGACTGTGAGATTCGCTGCTCACGGCGCTCGCCGTCGCTTCAGGTGTTGTCCACGCCCCGGGCGGCTCAGTAGCTGCCCATCACGCGCCACGATCTCCCCCCGTGAAAGCGTGAGGACGGGCACGCCCCGGACCTCGAGCCCGTGGAATGGGTCGTATCCGGCCCGCGAATGCAGGCGCCGTTCGTCAAGGACCCGCGTCCGCGCTGGATCGAACAGCACCAGATCGGCATCGCTGCCGACCGCGATCGTGCCCTTCTTTGGATAGAGGCCGAAGATTCGGGCCGGGTTCGTCGCAAAGGCTCCGACGAAGGTGTGTACGGACATCCGTCCCTTGCTGACACCCTCGGAGTAGATCACCTGCATCTCCGTCTCGAGCCCGGGGACGCCGTACGGGACCCTGGTGAAATCGTCTGCCCCCGCGGCCTTCTGCTGCACGGTCCACGACGTGTTATCGCTCCCGATCGCCTGGATGTCTCCGCTCCTGAGCCCGTCCCACAGGGCCGCCTGGTCTGCGGCGGAGCGAAGCGGCGGGGCGCCCACGACCTTCGCCGCCTCTGTGCCGCCGGCCCGGTAGCGTTCATCCGTCAGCGCCAGGTAGATCGGGCGGGTCTCGGCCCACACGCGGGCACCGCGCTTCCGCGCGGCGCGCACCGCTTCCAGCGCGTCTCGGCACGAGAGGTGCACGATGTAGATCTCGGCATCGGTGAGCTCCGCGTACATGATCGCGCGCTGGGTCGCCTCGGCCTCAGCCAGCGCCGGGCGGCTCTCTGCGTAGTACCGGGGGTCGTGCCGCCCGGCGACGACCATTTCCCGTGCCACGTGGTCGATCATGTCACCATTCTCGGCGTGGACGTTCACCAGGGCGCCGGCGGTCCGGGCCGCACCGAGGAGGCGCAGAAACGCGTGGTCGCCGATGCCGAATTCGTTAATCATGAAAACCTTGAAGCTCGGGTAGCCAGCCGCGACGATCGATGGGATCTCGGCGAGGTGCGCGTCGCTGACTTCGGAGAGGATGACGTGGAAGCCGTAGTCGATGTGAGCCTTGTCGCAGGCCTTGGCTTGCCACGTCCTGATGGCTTCTGCGATCGTCTGCCCGCGGCGCTGCCAAGCGTAATCGCAGATGGTGGTGATGCCTCCGCAGGCCGCTGCCGCGGTGCCCGATTCGAAATCGTCGGCGGTGTGGACAGTGCCGACATCCACGTCGAGATGCGTATGCACGTCCACTCCGCCGGGCAGTACCTGGAGCCCGGCGGCGTCGATTTCTTGGCTCGCGCGTGGGAGAGACTCGCCGATCTCGACGATGCGGCCAGCTCGGATTCCGACGTCTGCCACGAAGCGGTCGGCGGCCGTGATGATGGTGCCGCCGCGAACGACCAAGTCGTTGCTCATCCTCGAGACCTGACCTGGCTGATCGACATGAGCCAGCGCCGCACGCGA
>QHTD01000196.1 GCA_003220675.1 Candidatus Rokuibacteriota bacterium
ACGCCCGCTTCCGAGCAGGAAGTCAAGGTCGGCCGCGAGGTCGCCCGCATCGTGAGGGAGAGCCTGGTCAAGGAGATCAGCAAGCTCGGCATTCCGGCGGTGTCGGCCGCCACGGCCACTCCGGTGGTGGGACCGAGCCTGTCCATCGAGGGCCAGTTCCTCTCGGTCGACGAGGGTAACCGGCTGCGGCGCATGGTCGTCGGCTTCGGCGCGGGAGCCAGCGAGGTCAGGACGCTCGTGCAGGTTTACGAGACGACCAGCGAGGGACGGCGCCTCGTGGAGGACTTCTACACGACGGTCAAGAGCTCGCGCAAGCCCGGGATGGGACCGATGGTCGGCGTCGGCGCTGCCGCGGGGCGCGCCGTCATGAGCGCGGCGGCAAGCACCGGCGTCGGGCTGGCGACCGAACACTCGCAGACCGTGGAGGGCGACGCCAAGCACACCGCCGACGAGATCACCAAGGTGCTCAAGAAGTTCTTTTCCGATCAGGGTTGGATCTCGCCAGAGCTGGCACGCTGAGGGATGAAACGCCGGATGGTCGTGGGCGTCGTGCTGGGGCTGCTCGCGACCCTCGCGACGGCCAATCGGGGTCAGGGGCAGGCCCCCGACAAGGTGGCTCCCGACAAGGTGACGTTGCAGCTCAAGTGGGTCACCCAAGCGCAGTTCGCCGGCTACTACGCCGCCAAGCAGCAGGGGCTCTACGGTGCCGAGCAGCTCGACGTGACGATCCGTCCCGGCGGCCCCGACATCGTGCCGGAGCGGGTCGTGGCTGGTGGCGGCGCTCAGTTCGGGCTCGACTGGCTCCCGAGCCTCCTGTCCGCGCGCGAGCAGGGCGCGCCCCTCGTCAACATCGCCCAGCTCTTCGCTTACAGCGGGATGCGGGAGCTCGCCTTCAAGGCGTCCGGCATCAAGGGGGCGGGCGATTTGCGCGGGCGCAAGGTCGCGGTGTGGTTCGGCGGCAACGAGTTCGCGCTCCTGGCCACGCTCGAGCAGTACCGGATCGACCCGCAGAAGGACGTCACGCTGGTCCAGCAGCCCTTCGACATGAACCTCTTGCTCCAAAAGCAGGTCGATGCGGCCGCCGCCATGACCTACAACGAGTACAAGCAGGTCCTGGACGCGGGCGTGAAGCCGGAGGACCTCGTCGTCATCGACTTCAACAAAGAAGGCACGGCGATGCTCGAGGACGGGGTCTTCGTCAAGGCCGACTACCTGAAGGCGGCCAAGAACCAAGGAAAGCCCGGTGCTCGGGCGTCGGCACCAGACCTGGATGATGGCCGAGATCAACAAGCTCATCTGGGGCCCGCCCCGGCCGACGACGCCGCTCGGTAAGATGGACCCGGCGGCGTTCAAGCGCACCGCCGACATCGCGCTGAAGTTCGGGGTGATCAAGAAGCCAGCGGACGCGTCCGCGTACACCCACGAGATCTGGGAGCTGGCACAGACGAAGGGTTAGGTTGATCCGACGCCTCAGGGCACGCGCACCTCGGCCGCCTTCAGCCCGAGGCCTCCCGGCACCCGCAGCGACGATGGTCCGGGAAATGTCAGGTAAATCGCGCGGAGAGTGTTCCCGGCGCCGTCGAAGCTTCCGCTCACGCGGTCGACGTCCCCGTGGAGCGGGATCCGGCGCCACGCGAGTCGCGGTGCATTTGCTCGAGCCGGTCCATCATCGACCCGCGCTCGAACAGCGCCATCGTCGTCCGCACCATGGCGCGACGATCATTGACCCGAACCGAGCGTCGCCAGCTTCCAGGGGCGCGGTCGTGCTGCGCGAAGAGCGTGTCGACATAGTGGTCGAAGTTGCTGAACCCCGCCGGGATCAAGACGCGCTGCTCCCACGCGAGGCCCCACCCGCCCGCGATCGCGCGGAGGCTCGGCATGCCGTCGTCCACCCTCGGCTCGCGAGTGAGGATGGGGATCCGAACTCCGGGGACGGGTCGCCGCGCCGGCGATCCGAGGCTCGCCCAGCTCTTTCCGCCGTCGATTGATTCCACAACTCGGAGCCGTCCCTCATAGGTGACGAAGGCAACAGCAAGCCGGCCATCGTCCGACACAGCCATGCTGGTCGCGTCGAACGTCGACAGGTCGTCGGTGCCGGGCACGATGCCGATCAGGTCCCACGCGCCGCGCTGTCGCCGATAGACACGGAAGAGCGATCCCTTCGGCGCCTTGCCGAGCCTGTACCGCAAGAGGAAGTACCAGGTCCCGGCGGGCCCGGGGACGAGCGAGTTCGGCCCCAGCAGCGGGATCGCTCCGTGTTCGTGGTACACGACCTGGGGCTCCGTCCACGACACGCCACGGTCTTCGCTCACGCGCGCCGTCACGCGCGCGACGCCAGACTCCTCGAGATCGAGATACGCGAGGCAGATTCGGCCGTCGCGATCGCCCGCCGCGGTGAGCGTGTCCACGGTCGGGCCGGCCTCCACGTAGTGCGGCGCCACTATCGCGGAGAGCGGGGTCTTGAGGAAGGAGGCAACTCTATTGTGGCGCTGAGTGGTGCGGAGCTCCTGCCAGAAGGCGGTCTCAGCGCCCGGCCCGAGGAACCTCGCGTCAGCGTCGATGTGAGCTCCTTCGCTCAACAGGACGATCTCGGTTTGCGGATAGTGAGGGATCGCGAAGTGAGCCTCGTCCCGAGAGCAGGCCGTCAGGCCCGCGATCATCGAGAGGAGGATCCAGGGCAGGCGCAAGAGGCTCAGAACGTCCCCCCACCACCGCCGCCAGCCCCGCCACCTGAGGCGCCGCCGGACCCGCCGCCCGACCCGAAGCCGCTCTCGCCTTGCGCGAAGCCGCCCGTGCGGGTCGTCAGGATCGCTTCCGTGGTGTCGCGGCCGAAGAGCGTGAGCCCCGCGTGATAGCTGTCGAGCGAGAACGGTGACCTGCCCGTGTACCACGCGGGTGCGTCTACCTTGATGCCGTCGAAGTTGAAGATCCAGCGCTCGGTGACGCCGAGCGAGATCGCCCACGGGAGAAACCGATGGAGCGTGTCGGCCGGCATGCGCTCGAGCCGGTCCTTCTCGGCGCGCTCGAGGAACTCCTGGAAGCCGCGCACGCGCGCCAGCACCTGCACGCCCCGCCACGTGCGGTGGGCCATGGCGCGCGACCAGCCGAGGAGGACGACACCGCTCGCACCGATCGCGATCGGCAGCGTGATGCCGTAGGCATCGAGCCACGACGGCCAATGGCCCGGCAGAACGAAGGCCGCGACGATCAGCAGCGCGCCCGGAATCGTCCAGTTCCGGCGCATCCGCCCGGGCGACGAGGGGAAGAGGCCATCGGCGACCATCAGCCGGTAGAGGCGGTCGCGGATCGGCGGGAAGACGTGATCGTAGTCGCGGCGCACCTCGGAGAGCAGGCGCATGTTGAGCGCCCAGTCGGTCGAGAAGAGCTTGGCGAGCACGTAAAGCTCGAAGTCCTCGAGGTTCGGGTCGCCGCCGATCGGCTTCAGGCGCTTGAACATGAAGTCGGGCTGGCCGAACGCCGTCGTGATCTGCTCGATCTGCAGATAGCCGCGCACCGCGAGGTCCACGATCGTCGCCAGGACCTCGCGCGGCTCCGCCTTCTCGTCCACGAGCGTGCCGGCCTCGGCGGGAATCAGTCCGGGCGGCGGCTCGTACTCGGGCTTGACCGAGCGAGTCGCCGCCGGGTCACGTCCGTACGCCCACCAGACGAGCCAGCCGAGGCCGAACGCGAGGAGCGGCAGGCTGAAGGGCCAGTTGTCGCTCACGAACCAGCGGGCCTCGGCGAGCGCCGTCGGGCGGCCGACGCTGCCGGGCGGCCAGCCGACGACCACTGTCATGCCCTCGCGCGGCCGCAGGGGCCGGGTCGCGGTCAGGCGCAGGAGGCGCTGCACGCGGTCCACTCTGTAGTCCTGCCCGACGCTGCCCCGTGGTCCCGTGTAGACGGCGGTGCGGACATCCTTGTCGCTGACACCGGGCGGCGTGTTGACGTACACCTCGGCGTGCTGGATCGGGACCTCCCACTCGTGGCCGGTCGCGTTCCAGTAGAGCTCGTCGTGGTCCTCGAACGCGAGGATCGCGCGCCGCACCCGGTAGATGAACGTCACGGTCTTCTTCGTGTCGGTGGCGCCGGGTACCCACGCCGTGATCCGCACGTAGCGGCTCGGATAGGAGACCTCGTGGCGGAGGGGGCGGTTCGCCTCGTCGTAGACGCCGATGCCTTCCAGGCGCAGCGCGAACTCCAGGCCGCCCCGGTCGTAGCGCACGGGGATCGTGCGGTAGACGCCCTGGTGCGCGCCCTGGAACTCGAAGGTGACGTCCTCGCGGACGAGGAGGCTCGCGTCGGGGTTGACCTGGAGGCTCGTGACGAAGTTCGCGATCGCGAAGCCGCGCGCCGCCCCCGCCGCGGGCGACGGGACCACCGCGAGCAGGATCGCGAGCGCGACGAGCGCTCGGCTTATACCTCTCAGCTCCCGAACGCGACGCGGGGCGCCTGCCGCTCCTGCGGGCTGTCGAGCTCGAAGTACCCCCGCGGATGGAACTGGAAGAACGATGCGACGAAGTTCGACGGGAAAGTCTGCACCGAGGTGTTCAGGTCGCGCACGACCGCGTTGTAGTAGCGGCGCGCGCTCTGAATCGCGTCCTCGATCTCGCTGAGCGACCCCTGGAGCTGGATGAAGTTCGCATTCGCCTTGAGGTCCGGGTAGGCCTCGGCGAGCGCGAACAGCTGGCGGAGCGCGCCCGTGAGCGCATTCTCCGCCTGCGCGCGCGTCTCGGGCGTCTGCGCGGCGACGGCCGCGCCGCGCGCGCGGGTCACGGCGTCGAGCGTCGTCCGCTCGTGGGCGGCGTAGCCCTTCACCGTCTCGACGAGGTTCGGCACGAGGTCGGTGCGCCGCTTGAGCTGGACGTCGATGTCCGACCATGCCTCGTCCGACCGCTGGCGCAGCCCGACGAGCTTGTTGTAGCCGGCGATGATCAGCCCGACGAGCCCGGCGACTACCACGAGAAAGACCACGCCGCCGACGGTCATGGAAAGCCCCCCGCGCGTTATCTTAGCGCGACGTCCGGGGCGGGGGCAGCACGAATACGGACAGGCGGGCGACGCGGGCGCGGATCGCGGCGCGTGCCCGGTCGAAGTCGTCGCTGACGGCCGGCACGTCGTCCCAGCGCTCCACCTCCACGCCGGCGAGCGCGAGATCGCCGAGGTCGCATCCGAACGACACGACGCGCGACGCCTGCGCCACGTCCTGCCGCGTCACCCGTCGCGGGCGGAGGCCGCGGAGATCGATCCCCTCCTCGAGGAGCCGCGCGACGACGACCGGCGCGATCTGGGGGTCGGGCTCGGTGCCGGCGGACACCGCGCGCGCGGCGACGCCGCGCGCACGGGCGAGGCGCTCGAACTCGGCGGCGGCGATGACGCTCTTCGCCGCCCCGTGCAAGCACACGAAGAGGACGGTCGGCTCGCTCATTTCACGAAGACCCACGTCGGATTCAGCAGTGGAAACGCGATCACCCCGATGAGCGCCGTCACGGCGATCAGGACGGGGTTGCTGACTCTCCAGCGGAACAGGACTCCCAGGCTGGCGAGCCCGACCAACGCCGTCAGCCAGTCGCCGATCGCGATCCGGCCGAGCAGCACGCAGGCGCCGAGGATCGTCCCGATGGCGGCCGCGTACGCGCCCTTCACGAAGCCCTGGACGTTGGCGTTCGCGCGGTGACGGACGAGGATCGGCGCCACGATCAGCACGAGCAGGAACGAGGGAAGGAAGATGCCGATCGTCGAGACGACGGCGCCCCAGAAACCCGCGACGAGGTAGCCCACGAACGTCGCCGTGATGACCACCGGCCCCGGGCTGAGCATGCCCATCGCCACCGCCACCAGGAACTGGCGCTCGTCGAGCCAGCCCGTCTGGTGGACGAGCCCCGTCTCGAGAAACGGGACGATCACGAGGCCGCTGCCGAACGTGAGCGACCCCGCACGAGGCGCGCCCGCGGCCGAGGGAGCCGTAGAAGACGATGCCGAGGACTCCGGCGCCAACGAACACGAGCGCGACTTCGGTCTGGAGGGCCACGGTGACCGCGAAGGACGCCGCGGCGATGGACCACTGCAGCCAGTCCTCCATGCCAAGCCTGGCCAGTCGGTAGCACGAGTGCAGGATCAGGGCGATCACGGTGGGGCTCACGCCGTAGAAGATGGCCGTCACCAACGGAAGCCCTCCGAAGTGGACGTAGAGCGCGCCCAGCACGCTCACGATGACGAAGTTCGGCAGGATGAATGCCCAGCCGCCGGCCCATGCGCCCCAGAAGCCCCCACGGATGTATGAGATGAAGATCCCGACCTGGATCGCGAGCGGGCCCGGGAGCGACTGGCACACGGCGATCCCCTCGCGCATCTCGTCCTTGGTGAGCCACTGGCGCTCCTGGACGAGCTCCCGCTCCATCTGACCGCAGAGCGCGACGGGGCCGCCGAACCCGAGCGCGCCCAGGCGGAGATAGTAGGCGACGAGCTGGCGGATCGGCACCCGCTGAGGTCGCTTG
Organism: Candidatus Rokuibacteriota bacterium; assembly: GCA_003220675.1. GTDB lineage: Bacteria > Methylomirabilota > Methylomirabilia > Rokubacteriales > CSP1-6 > 20CM-2-70-11. The sequence continues at coordinate 6,495 of QHTD01000196.1, forward strand.
CCCTCCACCACGTCACCCCGCCTCGTGCCGGGAGTGACTTCCGAGGTCGCGGTAGGTCGCCGCCCGATGAGTCTCCGGCAGGAGCGCGTACACGGTGTCTCGCATCGGGTCGAATCCCAGCGTGTGGGCCCCGCGCTCCGTCGGGACCGTCTCGAGACGGCGTAGGCGGTCGGTCTCGAACACCTCGATGAGCCCGGGGTCGCCGACGGCCACATAGAGATGGCGCAGGTGACGATTGAGAAAGATCACGTCGGGCACGCCGGCGAGCATCGCCTCCGCCAGCACGTCACCCGACCGGGCGTCCAGGGCAAGGAGCCTCTTCGCGTCACAGGCACAGAATAGCCGACCGCTCGCCACGTCGAGCTCCAGGCCGTGCGGGCCCGCGGCGGGGACGGCGATGGTGCGCGCCACGCGCCCGGGATGGCCGGCCTCGATGATCGCGATCTGGGGCGGGTCGGCCACGTTGACGTGGAACGATGCCGTCCCGGGGTCGAAGACCGCCCAGCGGGTTCGGCCGGCGACGGGAACGTCGGCGATGGTGGCTTCGGCGGCGAGGTCCACGATCGAAACGGTGTACGACCCCGGCACCGACGGATCGCCCACGTTCGCCGCGAGCAGCAGGCGACGCTCGGCCGCGTAGGCGAGGCCGTTCGGCCGGCGCCCGACCTTCACCTTGACGAGGGCGTCCTCCCGGGCGGGCGAGAAGACCCCCACGGTGTCCTCGCCGCGATTGGAGGTGAACACCAGGTCGTCCGCTTCGGACACCAGCACCCCGGCGACTCCGGTCAGACGCGGGATCGAGCGAAGGTACGTGCCGGTCGCGCAGTCGATCACGTCGAGCGCGTCGTTGGCGGTGTGCGCCACGTAGAGACGCCCTCGCCGGCCGTGTACGGCCGCGTGGTCGAACCCCCCGGGCCCGGCGTGCGCCGGGAGCTCGATGTGCCCGGTGCCCTCGAGGATCATTTGACACGGAGTGTAGCAGACGTTACCGTGTGTAACAAGAATGCGTTGGCTCACACTCCTGGTGAGCTTGCCGCCGACACCGACGCGGCACCGGGTCGGTGTCTGGCGGAAGCTCAAGCGAATGGGGGCGGTCAAGCTGAAGGGCGCGGCCTGGATCCTGCCGGAGACGCCAGAGACGATCGAGCTCTTCCAGTGGCTCGTCCAGGAGATCCAGTCGTCCCGGGGCGAAGCGACGCTGATGCGCGTCGACCGGATCGACACGATGACGGATGAGCAGCTGACGGCGCTCTTTCACAGAGAGCGCGCGGCCGAATATCAGTCGCTGATGCGGGCCTGCCGCGAGGTCCGGGCCCAGCTGGACCGCTCGACCACCGCGCATCGCGCGTCGGTGGAGCCTGCGCGCGCCAGGCTCGAGCGGCTCAAGCGCGAGCTCGACCGGATCCAGAGCATCGATTATCTCGAGAGCCCCCTCGGACGCCGGGCGCGCGTGCGCTGGGAGACCGTCTCCAAACGGCTCCAGACCATGGCGGCTCGGCCGCGGGCGGCAACGAGGCAACCCCACCACGCGCTTCCGCCCTCGGGCAGCACGTGGGTGACCCGGCCACGACCGCACATCGACCGCATTGCGTCCGCGTGGCTCGTCAAACGCTTCATCGACCCGCACGCGCGATTCGCTTTCGCGGACCCGACCGACGCTGCCAAGAAGGGGATCCCCTTCGACATCCTCGGCGCCGAGTTCGGGCATCACGGCGAGGACTGCACGTTCGAAACGCTCCTGAAGCGCTTCGGCCTCAAGGACCGGCGGCTCCGGATCATCGCCGAGATCGTGCACGAAGCCGATCTCCGCGACGGCAAGTTCTCCCGACACGAAGCCAGCGGCGTGGACCTGGCGATCAGGGGCATGGCGGCAACGCTACACGACGACGACGAACTGCTCGAGCGCGGCATGGCCGTGTTCGACGGCCTCTATGAGGCACTCAAGCAGAAATCCTGAGCGGAGGGAGAAGCGATGAAGAAGATCCTGATCGCCCCGTTCGTAGGTCTGGTGGCCCTCTTCCTGGTTGCCACGGCGCCCCAAGCCCAGCAGCCCCAAGCCCAGCAGTACGGGGAGAAAGGCGACACGGAGCTCGCGAAGGCGGTGAGCGGCGCCAAGGTCTCGCTCGTGAAGGGCCTGGCGGCGAGCGCGCGCGAGGGCAAACCGATTTCGGCGAAGTTCGAGCTCGAGCACGGCGTCCTCCAGCTCTCCGTGTACACGGCGAAGGGCGGCAAGTTCTCAGAGGTCATCGTGGACCACACCACCGGCAAGGAGGCGAAGGTCGAGCCGATCACTGGCGGCGAAGACCTCACGGCTGCCAAAGCCCAGAATGACGTCATGGCGAAGGCGACGCGATCACTGGCAGCAGCCACCGAGACGGCGGTGAAGGCCAACCGGGGATTCCGCGCGGTCAGCGTCATGCCCGCGCTCAAGGACGGCCATCCCATCGCCGACGTCACGCTGGTCAAGGGCGACGAATGGACGACCGTCTCCGAGAAGCTGGAATGATCGGGGAGCCGACGATGCAGAACCATTCGTCGCGCCGTGGACTATTCAAAGCGATCGTGGCCGCGCTCGGCGCTTGGCTCGGCATACGCCGAGCAAACGCCGCTCGAGCCGCCGCGACCGAGCTCAAATTACCGACCGATCTGCCGGTCGAGCGGCTCGATTTCGAGACGAAGGGCATCGAGGGGTGGCGAGTCGTCGATGGACGCTGGACGGTCGAGGAGATGGCGGGCGCGCCCAGTGGCAAGCGGGTCCTCATCCAGCGAGCCACGCAAAACGCCTTCAACGTGATTGTCGCCCCGGGCGGGCCCTACGCCGACGCTGACGTTTCCGTACGCTTCAAACCGATCTCCGGACGGGAGGACGCGTCCGGCGGCATCGTGTTCCGCTTCTCGGATGGGCGGTACTACGTCATTCGAGCCAACGCGCTCGAAAACAACTTCAGGCTGTACTACTACGACCGTGGGCGGCATCAGCTGGCGAGTGCGACGGTCGAGCCTCCGGCCCTCGGCCAATGGCATACGATCCGTGTGGTCGCCGTCGGCGACAGGATCCAGGGCCATCTGAACGGCGCGCTCCTCCTCGATCATCGCGATGGTCGCTTTCGATCTGGGCAGGTGGGCCTGTGGACGAAAGCCGATTCCGTCACCGCCTTCGACGATCTCGTGATCCGTGGGGTACCTGGGCGAACCGAGCTCACCGGGAGGTCTCTGGCATGAAGCGCTCGAACATCGGGATGGCGGTCGTTGGCCTCGTGATCACGGTCGCACTGGTTTCGCGTCAGCCGATCCCGGGCGGGGCCGAGCAGATGTCGGGCGGGGACGAGTGGAAGGCGGTTGAAGAGGCGCTTGGCCGCAAGGGAGCCGTGCAGCCCGGCGACGTCTACCGTGTCGGCCTGCCGCGAACGGACCTGAAGGTCAAGGTGCAAGGGGTGGACGTGAAGGCCGGCTTCGCACTGGGCTCATACGCGGCGTTCCGAAAGACGAGCAAGGACGCCATGGTCATGGGTGACCTGGTCCTCCTCGACGAAGAGGTCCCGAAGGTGATGTCCGAGCTCCTGGCGCAGGGGCTCAGCGTGACGGCGTTGCACAACCACCTCAATGAGATGTCACCACACGTGATGTACATGCACTACAGCGGTCGCGGTGATGTCGTGACGCTCGCGAAGTCGGTCCGAACGGCGCTCGGCGCGAGCGGCACGCCCTTTGGTGAGTCCCCGGCGAGCGCGAGCGCCGCCGGGCCCGCCATAGATCAAGCGCAGGTCGAAGCCGCGCTCGGGCGGAGCGGCAGGATCATCAACGGCATTCTCCAGGTGGGCGTTCCGCGGGCGGAGCGCATCACGGACGGTGGCATGGAGTTGCTGCCGGCGATGGGCGTCGCCACGGCGATCAACTTCCAGCCGACGGGCAATGGCCAAGCGGCCATCACCGGCGACTTCGTGTTGATCGCCGGCGAGGTCAACCCCGTGGCACGCACGTTGCGCGCGCACGGCATCGAGGTGACGGCCCTCCACAACCACGCGCTCGCAGACTCGCCTCGACTGTTCTATATGCACTTCTGGGCGAACGACGACGCCGTGAAGCTCGCGCGAGGACTGCGGGCCGCCCTGGATCAGACCAACAGCGCCAAGTGAGACGCGTGAAGTGAGAAAGGAGTCGTGCTCATGAAATGGGTCACTCGTGAGAAGGCCCGGGTCGATCGGATCGCGTGCCCGTGGCTGATCAGTCGCTTCATCGATCGGGACGCAACCTTCCTGTTCGTGCCGGACGCCGAGGTCATGCGCGTTGCCGAGCGCGAGAAAGCGACCCCCTACGACGTGCCGGGGGTCGAGCTCGGTCACCATGGCGACCGCTGCTCGTTCGACGCGTTCCTGGACAAGTACCGGCTCGAGGATCCGCCGCTCCGCGCGCTCGCACTGATCGTGCGCGGTGCGGACACCAGCGCGCGGCACCTCGCGCCGGAGTCCCCGGGCCTCTACGCCGTGGCGTCCGGCTTCAGGGAGACCTCCAAGGACGACCACGAAAACATGGCGCGCCAGTTCCCGGTTTACGACGCGCTGTACGCCTACTGCCGGTCGCGGGTACAGTGACGTTCGTCTGAATAGCCGGACCGAAAAGGAGAGACCGTCATGCCCATCCAGACCCGCTACCTCTTCACCGCCGCGATGGACGTCGAGCCCACCAGAGAGGCGCTCTTCAACGAGATCTACGACGGAGAGCACGTGCCGCTGATCCTGAAGGTGCCGGGCGTGGTCGCCGCGGCGCGCTTCAAGCGGCAGGAGCTGACAATGGTGATCGGCGGCGAGCGCAAGACGATCGTCGTCGAGCACGAGCCCCTCTACAACGCCCTCTACGAGATCGAGAGCCCCGAAGTGCTCACGAGCGACGCGTGGGCGAAGGCGGTGGACCAGGGGCGCTGGCCAGGCCAGGTGCGCCCGCACACGAAGAACCGCCGCCACGTCCTCTACCGGCGAATCTCGTGAGGCCGTGGAGCCCGGACCCGACGGCGTCGTCCTGACGCACGGCGCGAGCTCGAACGCCCGCGCGCCGCTCCTCGTCGCGCTCGCCGAAGCGTTCAGCGCGACGGGGCTGACCGTGGCCCGTTACGACCTGCCGTTCCGCCAGGCGCGCCCGACCGGTCCGCCCTCGCCGGGCGGCGCGGCGCGCGACCGCGAGGGACTGAGGGGCGCCGTCCAGTCCATGCGCGCCCTGGTGTCCGGGCGCGCGTTCCTCGGCGGCCACTCGTACGGCGGTCGCCAGGCGTCGATCCTCGCGGCGGACCAGCCCGGGCTCGCCGACGCGATCCTCCTGCTCTCCTATCCCCTCCACCCGCCCGGCCGGGCCGCCCAGCTCCGCACCGCGCACTTCGGCGATCTGAGGACTCCGATGCTCTTTGTCCACGGCTCGGCGGACCCGTTCGGCTCGCTCGACGAGCTCGAATCGGCGCGAGGGCTCATTCCCGCGCGGACGGCGCTGCTCCCCGTGGACGGCGCCGGCCACGATCTCCTGCGTGGCAGGCGTCGGGCCGGGGCCGAGGTCGCGGAGCAAATCGCTACCGCGTTCCTCGAGTTCTCTGGGAAGGACGGAGGTCGAGCGCGGGCGTGAGGTCGAAGGCGCGGGCCCTCGACCTCACGACACGCTCAACCGCTCAGGCGGTCGCCCGGTGGACGTACCCGTACCGGGTGTTGCTGCGCATGCCTCCCATCGCCACGTACTCGGCCTTGATCGCCGCGATCTTGTCGCGCGTGATCTCGCCTTGCGCCGAGCGCACGTCGAGCTTGTACAGGCGCGCGGAGTTGCCGCCGAAGATCGCGGTCTTGACGATCCCGTCGGCCGGACCGAGCGGGGCGAAGCCGTGCGTCTTCTGCATGTCCTCGGGGATCTCCAGGCGGCGCAGCGCCTCGATCTGCCACTGAGGCGACCCGTACCACACCGAGTCGCTGCCCCAGACGACGTGGTCGGCGCCGAGGCCCCGGACCAGGGTGCCGATGAACGCGGCCGCGAAGCGCGGGTTCGCCACCGCCGAGTTGGCGAAGGCGGTCCCGATCTCCCCATAGACGTTCGTCACACCGTACTTAGCTGGGATCTCGGCGAGATCAGTCGCCCACTTGATGCGGCCGGTCTGTTCGAACTCCGCCAGCGACGCGTCGGGCGTCTCGAGGAACGCTCGCAGCGCCCCATGGTAGATGACGAAGTTGATCTGCGGCCAATCCTTCGCCGCCTTACCGAGGTCGCGGACGGTGGCGTACTCCCACACGCCCGGCCAGGACTTCTCGTAGTCCACCGGCAGGAGACCCTTGTGAATGCACACCGTGGTGATGCCGGACTTGACGATCTTCTCGTAGAACGAGTACATGAGCTTCTCGTCGTCGAGCCACCAGTAGGACCCCATCTTCGAGGGGAAGAGCGGGTCGCCGATCGTGTAGCCCTTCCAGCTGTCGGGCTTGAGCGTGCTGATCGCGCGATCGACCTCGTTCATCCAGCCCTGGCGCTTCGGCGTGAAGACCGCGTGCCCCAGGAGGCGACGGGAGTCCGCGATCTTGTTGATCGCGGCGCGCGCCATCGCGATCTGGTCGTTCGACAGGAGGTCCCACGTCTGGTCGTCGAACGGCGCGCCGGAGAGCAGGGCGACCTTCGTGTCGCTGTCGACGAACACCTCCTTCAGGTAGTTCTCGAGCTTGAAGCGCGCAAGGGTCTTCTCCCCCCAGAGGTTGGGGTTCCAGTGCTGCTTGGCGTACTGGGCCAGACCCAGCAACCCGTCCTGCTTGAAGTCGTCGCGGACGAAGTGGGTCTGAACGTCAAAAATGAATTGTCCGGACAGCATGCCTGCCCGCTGGGCGGCCACCCCGGGGTCCGCCGCCTCAGCCCGGCTGACGTCGAAGATCGGCCCGAACACCTCGTTCATGGCGAGGAACGCCGCCGCCATGCCCGCGCTCGAGGCGAGGAACTGGCGCCGGTTCATCCCGTGCCGGCGGCCGAAGTCGTCGGCCAGCTCCTTGATGCGGGCCTCCACGCGCTGCTGCTCGCGGGTCTGGGGCAGCGGGTTGAACTCGCCGTTCGAGACGATCTGGGTGGGAACGGGTGACTTGAATGACGCCACCTCCGCGGGCGCCGTTCGCCTGAGCTCCTCGTCGCTCAGATAGTGCGGCATCGTCGACCCCCTTTCGAGCGGCCCTGCGGGCCACTCATCTCGAGTCGACCTCAGAGCCTAGACCGAACGGCCGGCATGTCAAGGGGCACGATTCGCGGTACAGTCGGAGCCGTCAGGAAGGCCGGTCAGTCAGGGCAAGGACGCGTCGGCGGGCCGGCTCGGTCAGCAGTTCACCCCGGCGACGCAGATCGCGACGTTGCGGGCGATCGTCAAGAAGAGGGTGATGAGGCCGACAACGGCGAC
>QHTD01000154.1 GCA_003220675.1 Candidatus Rokuibacteriota bacterium
ACGAAGTAGACCGGACCCGCGATGCCGATCAGCGTCGGCAGGAGGCTCACCACGAGGAGCGCAAGGCACCCCGTCACGATCTGCCGCTCGGTGCTGCTCCCGTCGGCGTCTACGACCGGCAGCAGGCGGACACCGGCGCGGGCGTAGTCGTCGCGGTACAGCCGGGCGATCGCAAGCGTGTGCGGGAGTTGCCAGAGGAAGAGGATCCCGAAGAGGACCCACGCGCCGACGCCGAAGCCCTCGCGGGCCGCCACCCAGCCGATCACGGGCGGGAGCGCACCGGGCACGGCGCCGACGAGCGTGCAGAGCGGCGTCCTGCGCTTGAGCGGCGTGTACGCGAACAGGTAAAGGGCGGCTGTCGCGAGAGTGATTGCGAGCGCGAGCTCGCCGACAAAGGCGCCGGTGTAGACGAGGCCCAGGACCGTGAGCGTGCTCCCGAACAGGAGCGCCTCGAGGGGCGCCAGCCGCCCGTCGGGCAGGGGTCGCGCGCGCGTGCGCTCCATGCGCGCGTCCACGTCACGCTCCCAATACTGGTTCAGCGCGAGGGCTCCGCCCGCGGCCAGGAGCGTGCCGACCAGGACGTGCAGCAGGCGCGCGTAGTCGGGCGCACCGGTGAGCCCGGCGTAATAGCCCACGGCCGTCGTGACGAGGATCATGAGGACGACCCGCGGCTTCGCGAGGGCGAGCAGGTCGGCGAGGACGCGGCGGCGATCACGTGCGATCGCGGTGCCGATGACCGACGTCGCGGGAGCCGCGAGATCGCCGTGGACGGTCGGCGGCGGCGTCATTGTAGCGGGGTCCGCGAGGCCGGCACACTCCGGGGGTGGCCTGATCCCGGCGCAACCTGGCTGCGTTCCGCTCCCGCCGTCACGCCAGGAATCGGCGAGGCCGGCACACTCCGGGGGTGGCCTGATCCCGGCGCGACCTGGCTGCGTTCCGCTCCCGCCGTCCTGCCAGGAGACGTCCGCGCACGTTCCAGGCGCGCCGGACCTGTTCTCGTGACCCAGACGGCAAGCACCACCGTGGCGCCCAAGATGAGGCTCGCGACGAGGCGGTGGGCGACGGGCAGAACGAGCATCGTCGTCTGCTCGCCGGGGATCCAGACGGACGAGAACCGCCCGAGGTAGCTTCCGACGCCGAGCAGGAGCTGGAGGGCGAGGAGCCCGAGCAGCACACTCGCCATTGGCGGCGCGTCGGCTCCGCTGCTCCGGCGGAGCCGCGCGGTCACGACCGGTACGACGGCGAAGACGGCCAGGGCGCCCGCCCAGTGGAGCGCGAGCCAGCCCGCGTGGGTCACGAGCGCGCCAAGGACGATCTGGAGGTACACGACCACCGCGGCGGTGAGCGTCAGCGCGCGGAGCGACGGGCCCGGGTCGCGCAACGGGCGCTCGGCCGCGCGCGACGTGAGGAACGCGATCGCCGAGAGCAACCCGAAGAACGCCTGGGCCAGGCTCCCGTGGACGATCGCGAGCGTGTCCTCGAGGAGCACCACGCGGAGCCCGCCGAGCACGCCCTGGGCCACGACGGCCACGACGGCGGCCAGGCCGAGCCAGCGGAACCACCCGCCCGCGCCCCAGAGCGCGGCGGCGAGGCCGAGCGTCAAGAGCCCCACCGCGGCACCGATCAGCCGGTGGCTGTGCTCGTAGAAGATTCCCCCAACCATCTGGGACCACGGATAGAAAAAGAGGTTGTAGCCGAACGTGCTCGGCCAGTCCGGCACTGCCAGGGCCGCGCCCGTGTCCGTGACGAGCCCCCCGAAGAGGATCAGCACGAACGTCGCCGCCAGCGTGACGAGCGCCAACCGGTGCGCCACGGCCTCACCCGCTCAGTGGCGCCGCGCCCCCGCGGCGGTGACGGGCGGCGCGTTCTGCGGCAGCCAGTCGGCCTTGGACTCGGGCGAGCTGTACTCGTACGGCCCGCGGTGCACCGTCGGCAGCGTCGGCCCCCAGTTCAGGTGCGGCGGGGGCGACGGCGCGGTCCACTCGAGGGTGTTCGCGTTCCACGGGTTCAGCGGCGCCTTCTTCCCCGCGAAGAGCGACCAGAAGAAGTTGATGACGAAGGGGATCTGCCCCAGGCCGAGACAAAGCGCCGACACCGTGATGAAGACGTTCCAGGGCTGCTGGTGCTGGAGGAACTCGTACTGCATCGGGTTGTAGATGCGTCGCATCTGGCCGCCGACGCCGATGATGTGCATCGGGAAGAACGTGAGGTTGAAGAAGACGAACGTCGCCCAGAAATGGAGGTGCCCCAGGACCGGGTTCGTCATCCGGCCGAACATCTTCGGGAACCAGTAGTAGATCGCGGCGAACGCCCCGAAGATGGAGCCCCCGAAGACGACGTAGTGGATGTGCGCGACGATGAAGTACGTGTCCTGGATGTAGATGTCGACCGGCGTCGAGGCCATGAAGATGCCCGAGAGCCCGCCGATGACGAACATCGAGACGAACGCGAGCGCGTTGAGCATCGGCACGGTGAACTGGATCCGGGCGCCCCAGAGCGTGCCGAGCCAGTTGAAGGTCTTGATGGCCGACGGCACGGCGATGATCATCGTGGTCACGGTGAAGGCCATCCCGAGCGCCGGGCTCATGCCGCTCACGAACATGTGGTGGCCGTAGACGACCCACGACAGGAACGCGATGGAGATCATCGAGAAGGCCATGGCGTGGTAACCGAAGATGGGCTTGCGGCAGAAGACCGGGAGGATCTCCGAGGCGATGCCCATCGCGGGCAGGATGAGGATATAGACCTCCGGGTGCCCGAAGTACCAGAAGAGGTGCTGCCAGAGGAGCGGCTCGCCGCCGCCCGACGGCTTGAACCAGCTCGTCCCGAGCGTGCGGTCGAAGAGCAGCATCGCGACGCCCGAGGTGAGGACCGGCAGCGCGAGCAAGAGCAGGATCGCCGTGATGAAGAGCGACCACACCACGAGCGGCATCCGGAAGAGCTTCATTCCCGGCGCCCGCATGTTGATGATCGTCGTGATGTAGTTGATCGCGCCCATCATGGACGACACGCCGAGGACGAAGAGGCTGATGCACCAGAGGTTCTGCCCCCAGTTCACCCCCGTGTACTCGGGCACCGCCGAGAGCGGCGCGTAGGAGGTCCACCCCGCGGCCGCGTGGCCCCCCGGCACGAAGAAGCCGGCGAGCATGAGCACGCCGGCGAGCGCGGCGACCGAGAACGACAGCATGTTCAGGAACGGGAACGCCATGTCGCGCGCGCCGATCATCAGCGGGATGCAGAAGTTCCCGAACGCGCCCGCCAGGATCGGCATGATCACGAAGAAGATCATGATCGTGGCGTGCATGGTGAACGCCATGTTGTACTGCGACGGCTCGAGGATCCCGCCCGTCTCCGTGAGGATCACGCCGAGCCCCGGCACCGCCGTCTCGGGCCAGGCGAGCTGCCAGCGGACCACGAGCGCCAGCAGGCCGCCGATGATCATCATGAACAACCCGAGGAACAGGAACTGCCGGGCGATCATCTTGTGGTCCGTGGAGAAGATGTAGGTGCGGACGAAGCCGAGCTCGTGGTGCCCGGCGTGCTGGACGTGCGCGTGCGTGGTCGCGCTGGTGGCGCTCATTTCTTGCCCTTCCCCTCTTTCTTGGGCTCCGCCGTTTTCTCTCCAGGCGTCGTCGCGGCGGGTGCCGCCTGCGCGGTCAGGTTCTCCGCCGCCCACTTCGCGTACTCGTCGGGCGTGTGCACGTAGATCCACCCGCGCATCCCCGAGTGACCGAACCCGCACAGCTCCGCGCAGGGTAGCTCGTACTTGCCCGGCTTCGTCACCTCGAACCACTGGACGATCTCGCGGCCCGGCACGACGTCTTGCTTCATGCGGAACTGCGGGACGAAGAAGCTGTGGATGACGTCCTGCGACCTCAAGTGCACCCGCACGACCCTGTTGACGGGCACGTGCATCTCGTCGAGGAAGACCTGGTCGGTCCCCGGGTACGTGACCTGCCAGTTGAACTGCTTCGCCGTCACGAAGACGTCGAAGTCGGTCGGGGGCACGTGCATCTTGATCCTGGACCACGCCGGCACGCTGAGGAACGTCAGGATGACGAGGATCACGGCCGGCACGATCGTCCACGCGATCTCGAGGGGCGTGCTGCCGTGCGTGTACCGCGCCGTTCGACCGGGTCGGTCTCGGTAGATCACGATGAACACCAGCATCGTGACGAACACGAGGACGAACGTCGCGCCGGTGACATAGTAGATGAGGTGAAACAGCCAGTCGATCTCCTGACCGTACGTCGAGACGTTCTCCGGGAGCCACCAGTCGAGCATGCTCGCGAGCCTCCTGGCCCTACTTCTTCATCTCGATACCGACCTTCGCTACCTGGCCCGCCTTGACCTCGACCTCCCTCGTCTGCTTGCCGAGCGTCTCGTGCCAGACCTCGACCGTCTGCTTGCCCGCGGGCACGTTCTCGATCTTCGCCGTGCCGTTGGCGTCCGTCACGCCGAAGAACGGGGTCGGCAGCACCGCGACCCAGCCGAGCATCCAGCTGTGCACGTCGCAGGTGAGCTTGACGAACTCCGGCTTCTCGAGCTTCTCGGTCATCACCTTCTTGAACTTCGGCTGCGCCTTGTTGATCGACGGGTTCACGGTCGAGTACGTGTGGATGTTGTGCAGGATCCCGTCGGAGTTCTTGAGCTCGAGCTCGCCCGGCATCATCGCCGACACGTGCGGGACGAACTTGCAGCCGTGCTGGTCGACCGTCGCCTTCACCATCCTGGGCGCGCCCTTGGCGGTGGGGACGGAGACGACGGCGTTGGCGAGACCCTTGTTCGATCCGACCATGACCCTGTCGACCTCGGCCTCCGTCCCGCATTGCTGCGTGTCCTTGTTGATCTTGAGCTTCTCGACGACCGGGGCGCCGTTGTAGGTGACGGCGACCTCGACGGTGCCGCCCCCCTGGGCGTCGACGGGGCCGGGACGGTGGACGAACAGCGCGACGCCCGCCACGAGCGCCGCCGCCAGCAGGGCTCCGAGTGCTCTCCGCATTGCTCTTGCTCCTCCCCTCGCGAGGTTACGCGCGCCGGTTCGCGACGCGAACCACGAGTAGCAGCGCCGCGAACGTGAGGATCGCCACGACCGGAGGAACGACGAAACGACGGTTCGATTGGGGCTCCTCCAGCCGCAAATAGTACCACGACGTCAGGGACATCTTCGTCCCGGTCTCCCCGGCGCCGCCGTCCCACGCCTGGAACGCCACCGGCGTAAAGACCGCGGGCTGGAACGTGAGCCGGTCGGGCTGCTTCGACGCGAGCGGGCGCTTGATGACGAGCCGGTACTGGCCGTTCACGTACACCGCCTTGGCGGTCGCCTCGCTGCCCGCGAGCGGCGCGATCTTGGTCGGCCCGTTTGCCGCCGCCTCCGTCACGCCCTTGCCGTTCTGCCAGCGGAGGAGGTACACGCCGTCCGAGGCGTCGCCCATGAGGAAGTACGGGCGCTCGGGCCCCGGACGGGGCTGCGGTGGGAACTGTAGCGAGATCGCGTCGGCGTACGTCTTCTTCGCGGCGTCCTCGACCGACTGCGTCGGATCGTCCCACGTCAGGTGGAAGGCGATCTCCTTGTCATGATAGACGGCACGGACCGAGACGAGGTCGATCGACGGGTTGAAGTTGCGCGGGTCGACGATCACCTGTCCCAGGAGCGCGATGTGGTTCGGCGCAATCGCCTTCCAGAACGCGGCGTCCGGGTCGTCCGGGATCGCGTCCGAGACGTTGGTGACGCTCACGAGCGTCGCATACGTGAGGGTCCTCGGGCCGAGCGACAGGATGTAATTGGCCAGGTGCCAGACGTCCTCGGGTTTCTCCACGCTGTCGATGAAGGAAGGCATGGGCGTGCCCACGACGCCGTTGGCAAGGCGCGTGGCGACGTCGACGGGCGCGCTGCCCCCGCGGAAGCGCCAGGGCATCGTCAGGTTGGCCGGGGCGATCGCGTTGCCCCAGTCGTCCTTCAACTCGGGGCGCGACGGGCCGTCGGCGCGACCGTCCGTGCCGTGGCACTTGTTGCACTCGATCGCCTCGTACATCTCCTTGCCGCGCCGGATCGACTCCGGCGAGGAGGCAACCTCCTTCGGCAGCTCGAGCTTCTTCGGCGCCTCCTTGAACGTGTCGGGCGCCAAGGTCTTGAGGTGCGCGACGAGGTTCCAGCGGTCCTTCTCGGGGAGCACCGCCCACGACGGCATCGCCGTGGTGAAGTCGCGGGGCTTGGGTACCAGGAGCTCGGCCGCGGGTCCCTTGCCGTCCCCCTTCTCGCCGTGACAGAGCGCGCACTTCCTCTCGTAGACGAGCTTGCCCGCCTGGGCATCCCCTGCCTGTGCGAACGCCGCGCCGATGCCCGCGCCGACGAAGACGAGCACGATGAGCGCGACGAGCGCGAAGCGGCGCGCGGGGCTGGGCGACCCTGCGAGACCCGTGTAGTCAGGGTGACCGGAGTGGCCGACCGTCAAACTGGCCTCGCGCGTCGGAGCTAGCGTGGTCGAGCAGGGTTGCCCACCCCACGCGCCGCGACGATGGACGCGCGCGCGCATCAGTGCTCGGTCTCCCAGCGCCGCGGCGCTTGGCCGGTCGCGTCGTACAGGTACACGATGACCTGCCAGATCTGCTGCTCGTCGAGCCGGTCCTCCCACGGGGGCATCGCCGAGTTCCACGGCGTGGACTCCTTGGGCAGCCCGGGCCCGCCCTTGGCGATGCGCCAGAAGAGATAGGCCTCCTGGAGCATCGCGATCGTGCCCGGGTCCTGGAAGTTCGCCGGCGGCGGGTTGAACCCGTACGCGAAGTGCCCCTTGCCGTCCAGGTTGTCGCCGTGACAGTAGACGCAGTTGCGGATATAGATCTCGCCCCCTGCGGCGATGTTCTTCTTGAGATTCGCCTGGTCCTTCCGTAGCGGGTTGTCGAGGCCCTGGATCGTGAGCTCCTTGCCGCGGAACTGGATGGCGGCCGGTGGCGCCGGGTGCACCGCCCGCAGCTCGGGCGGCGCCTGGGGCCGCGCGGCCGCCTGCGTGTAGGCGTAGTAGCCGAGGAGCAGCGGGACGACGACGAGGAGCGCGAGCCGGACGTGGCGCTTGTCGGGCTCCACGAGCGTCGACCGGATCGGGTGAACGAACTCGCGCCAGGAGTCGGAGTCGGCGGAGACGTAGATCAGCACCGCGAGCAGGACGATCGTCATGTAGAGCTGGACGACGCTCCACGGCGCGGGCGGGCGGATACCGAAGCGCAGGACGACGAAGGCGGCGATGAGGATCAGGACCGCCTGGACGAAGCGCGACCGGAGGAAGTTCATTTCAGGGTCAGGAGGAACGCCACGAGGTCGACGTACTCCTTCGCGGTGAGCGTTTGACCGAAGATCGGCGGCATGACGCCCTTCGGGTAGCCGGCGACCGTGCCACTGCCGACGGGGTCGAGGATCTTCTTCATGATGTACTCGGACGTCTGGATCTTGGCGATGTGTGAGAGGTCGGGCCCGACCGGCGACGCGCCGACCTTGCCTGCCTTATGACAGGCGATGCAGCCGGCTTTGCCGGCGAAGATCGCCTCGCCCGCCTTCGGGTCGCCCGGCAGCTTCACCTCGGCGGCCGCGCCCCCGCCCGCCGCGGCGGCGCCCACGGTCGGCGGAATGTCGTTCAGCGTGACGTCCACCGTCCCGCCGAGCGACTCGAGGAACGCCGTGAGTGCCCAAACCTCCGAGCGGTTGAGGCCGATCGGCGGCTTGTCCACCTGGGGCATGATGTTCGGGTAGCCCTCGACGACATAGGCACCGGGCTGGAGGAGCGACTCGAGGATGTACTGCTTGGCGCTCATGCCGGGCTTGGTCTTGCCCGCGCGCGCGCCGATCCCGGCCAGGTCGGGCGCGCGGGTGCCCTTCTGGCCGATCCGGTGGCAGATCTCGCAGCTGCCCTTGGTGTGGAAGATCTCCTCGCCGGCCTTCACGAGCTGCGCCGGCGTGACGTTGCCGCCCTCGAGCGAGAGCTCTTGCGGCGGCTTGGATTCGATCTGCGGGATGGAATTCGCGAAGTACGTGTAGCCGCCCATCACGATCAGGGCAAACACGCCGACCCTGACGCCGACCGGGACCCGCATTTATCGGCGGGGGTTGCTTCCGCCCGCGAGGACCGGCGCGGCGGCGTGGGCGTGGCCGGCCGCCTGGCCCCTCTCGCCCAGGCCGCCGAGCCAGAAGATGAACGTGACCAGCGCGAAGAACACGATCGTCACGATCGTGATGACGTTGGCGGCATACCCGAGCGCCGGGGTGACGGCGTCCACCGAGTTGTCGCGCATGACCCCGTAGACGTGCCAGTGCTGGCGGATCCCCGAGCGGGCGAAGCCCATCAGGCCCATGAGCCAGGTGAACGTCACGGCGAGGAGGATGAGCACGTACTGCGAGCGCGGCGCGATCGTCCCCCAGCGGATGGCCCCCGTCGAGCGCGCGCCCCGGAACATCGGGATGTCGATCGCCATGACGACGACGATCGCGCCCAGGACCGCCTCCACCTGATACACGGAATAGCCGATCCGGACGATGGACTCCACGAAGTAACCTTTCACGCCGTAGTACGTCACGATGGCGGCGGCGATCCCCATGGCCGCCCACTGGACCGCCATGCCGGTCCCGGCCCACGATCGCGTGGAGACGCGGTTGGCGCGACGGTAGAGGACGTACGAGAGGAACGTCGTCAGGATCATCAGGTTGACCACGGTGTTCTTCGCCGACATGACGCCGAAGACGCCGATCACCGGGTGGTGGGTGCCGCCCATGGCCCGCACCTCGTCCATCGTCACCACCAGCGTCCGCGGCGTGGCCCAGATGAGGAAGCCGAGCGTGAGGATGATGAGCATCGGAGGCACGTACTTGCGGTAGCGCTCGGAACCCGGGATGCGCTCCATCCCGAGCCAGAGGTAGTAGTTCGAGCCGAGGAAGAGGATGCCGATCAGGATGGCCTGGATGATCCAGAGCCACGACATGAAGCCGCCCATCATCGTGATGCCCATGGTCTGGTTGAACGCGTAGACCTCGCGCCCGAGGTAGTAGCCGGCGAACGGGAGCACGATGAACGCCGAGAGAGCCACGAAGTTGCCGACGTACCCCATCCAGTCGTAGCGCGCGCGCTCCTCGTCGGACGTGGCGCCGAGGAAGCGGAACGCGGCGTACGCGGCGGCGATCGTCCCGCCGAAGACGATATTCGCGATCAGCCGGTGGATGTTGATGGGCATCCAGGTGTAGTTGTTGATCGCGGCCCAGACCGATCCCTTGAGTGCGCCCGACTCATCGATGCCGGCGGGCGACATCATGAAGGTGACCCAGGAGTTGGCGACGAGGAGGATCGCCGTGCCGAACAAGTTCGAGAGGACACCGAGGCCCACGTGGATCCACTTCCGGGGTCCGCTCAGCCAGTCCCAGCCGTAGTACCAGAGGTAGACGGTGAAGGTCTCGGCGAAGAAGAGCAGGGCGTAGATCCCGTAGGTCGGGAAGAAAATCGAGGTCATGTACATCCAAAACCTCGGGTAGTAGGCGACGAACAAGAACAGGAGGAACGAGCCCAGGAGCGCGGTCGTGGAGAAGGCGGCGAACGTGAGCTTGACGAACTGGTGCGAGAGCCAGTCGTACCGCTCCTGCGCCGTGCGCCAGCCGATGATCTCGATGATGACCGCGAAGATCGGCACGCCCAGGATGAACGCCGCGAAGTTCAGGTGGAGCTGCGCGATCGCCCAGACGGCGAGCCGAGAGCCGAGCAGCGGGAAGGCCCGGTACGCGGGCTCCTTGGCCGCCTCCTGGGCGTCGGCCGGCAGCGCGGCCATCGCGAGGAGCAGAGTCGCGACCGGCAGGAGCGCCCAGCCGGCCTGCCGGACCACGCGGAAATCCCTCACTCCGACTCCTGGATGAGAGCCCAGCAGCGACGTTGGCCGACCTCTGCTTCGAGCCGCGCTTGTTCTCGAATTCACACGATCGATCAGCGCCAACTTTTAGGTCAAAGGGCCTGGAGTGTCAAGGGAAAAGCGGACCGGCGCGTTTGACACGCCGCATCCCGAAGGCTAGCATCACGTGTTGGGGTCCCTGATGAAACCGCGGCTCTCCCAGCGCTTCCAGTTTTCGCTCGCCTACCTGCTCGTCGCGATGGTCGTGCTGTCGCTGCTGCAGTCCTGGCTCCTGGCGCCCCGGACCGTCGAGCTCCCGATGTCGAAGTTCCTCGAGCTCCTGCGCGCCGAGAAGATCGAGCGGGTCGCGATCACCGACCGGGAGATCCGGGGCGTCGCGAAGCCCGACGCCCTGCCGACGCCGCGGGACGGGGCCGGCGACCGGCTGCGCGAGCTGCTCGGCTCGAGCGCGGACGTTCGCGTCTTCACCGTCACCCGCATCCCCGGCGTCGACGAGCAGCGGCTCATTGCCGAGCTCGAGGCGCACCGGGTCGAGTTCACGGGCAAGATCGAGTCGACGTTCCTGCGTGACCTCTTCTTCGGCTGGGTCCTCCCGCTCGGCGTCATGGTCGCGATCTGGATGTTCCTGATGCGCCGGGTGGGGGGCGGGCCCACGCAGGCCCTGTCGTTCGGGCGCTCCAAGCACAAGATCTTCGACCGCAAGGAGCTCAAGACGACGTTCGCCGACGTCGCGGGCGTCGACGAGGCAAAGGCCGAGCTCATCGAGATCGTCGATTTCCTCCGGAACCCGAAGAAGTACCAGCGGCTCGGCGGGCGCATCCCGAAGGGCGTGCTCCTGGTCGGCCCGCCGGGCACGGGCAAGACGCTCCTGGCGCGCGCCGTCGCGGGCGAGGCCGACGTGCCGTTCTTCACGCTCTCCGGCTCGGAGTTCGTCGAGATGTTCGTCGGCGTCGGCGCCGCGCGCGTGCGCGACCTGTTCGAGCAGGCGAAGGACAAGGCGCCGTGCATCATCTTCATCGACGAGCTGGACGCGATCGGCAAGTCGCGGGCGGGCGCCACCGGGTTCATCGGCGGCCACGACGAGCGGGAGCAGACCCTGAACCAGCTCCTCGCCGAGATGGACGGCTTCGACTCGTCGAAAGGCGTGATCCTCATGGCCGCGACGAACCGCCCCGAGGTCCTCGATCTGGCGCTGCTGCGCCCCGGCCGCTTCGACCGCCAGGTGGTCGTGGACAAGCCGGACGTCCGTGGCCGCGAGGCGATCTTGAGACTGCACGCCCGCGCCGTCGTGCTGGCGCCGGACGTCGAACTGGGCGTGATCGCCGCGCGGACGCCCGGCTTCGCGGGCGCCGACCTGGCGAACATCGTCAACGAGGCGGCCCTGCTCGCGGCGCGCAAGGAGAAAGACGCCGTCACGACGGCCGATTTCGAAGAAGCGATCGATCGTATGGTGGCAGGGCTCGAGAAAAAGAGTCGGGTCCTGTCGGAGAAGGAGCGCGACATCGTCGCCCACCACGAGATGGGGCACGCCCTCGTGGCCTCGTCGGTCGCGCACGCCGACCCGGTGCACAAGGTGACGATCATCCCGCGGGGTGTCGCGGCGCTCGGGATGACCTACCAGCTGCCGACCGAGGATCGCTTCCTCCTGACGCGGAGCGAGCTCGAGGACCGCATCGCGGTGCTCCTCGGCGGCCGCGTGGCCGAGGAGCTGGTCTACAGCGAGGTCTCGACGGGCGCGCACAACGACCTCGAGCGTGCGACGGAGATCGCGCGCCTGATGGTCACGAAGTACGGCATGTCCGAACGCGTGGGGCTGGCGACGTTCGGCGAGCGCACCCCGCTCTTCCTCAAGGGCATGGGGATGGGTGGCGAGCGCGACTACAGCGAGGAGACCGCGCGGGCGATCGACGCGGAGGTCCGCGCGATCCTCGACCGGACCGACGACCGCGTGCGCGGGATCCTGACGACCAAGAAGGCGACCCTCGTGGCGGCGGCGCAGGAGCTCAAGCGTGTGGAGACGCTGGAGGGCGAGCCGCTCCGGCGCGCGCTGGCCGGCGAGGGCGTGAACGGACCGGGTGCGATGGGAGGAGCCGGGCGATGATGGAGTTGAGGCGGAAGACGTTCCTCGGCGCGCTGGCGATCGCCGTGCTGGTCGGCGTCGCCCTCGGCGTACTCGCCAGGGGCCAGGTCAGGCCAACCCCGGGGCCGGCGCCGTCGTCCCAGATCCCGGTGCCCATCGTGCCGGTGCAGATGCCGTTGCCGACCGTGTCGTTCGCCGCGGTGGCGGAGATGATCAAGCCATCCGTCATCAACATCAACACGGTGTCGCGGGGCGCCGGCATCCAGGGGCGCACGCCGTTCGAGGAGTTCTTCGGCGAGGAGTTCTTCCGCCGCTTCTTCGGCGAGCTGCCCGAGCGCATCCCGCAGCGGAGCCTCGGCTCCGGCGTCATCGTGGACCCGAAGGGGATCGCCCTCACCAACGCCCACGTCGTCGAGCGCGCGACCGACATCGAGGTGATCACGCTCGACGGCGGTAAGCACAAGGCGAAGATCCTCGGCGTGGACAAGAAGACCGACCTCGCCGTGCTCCGGCTCGATGACGGCAAGTCCACGTTCCGCGCCGCGAAGCTCGGCGACTCCGACCGTGCCCAGGTCGGCGATTGGGTCCTCGCCGTCGGGTCGCCGTTCGGCCTCCAGGCGACGGTGACCGCGGGGATCATCAGCGCCAAGGCGCGCCAGATCGGCCAGGGGCCGTTCGACGACTTCGTCCAGACCGACGCCGCGATCAACCCGGGCAACTCCGGCGGACCCCTGGTGAACATGCAGGGCGAGGTCATCGGCATCAACACGGCGATCGTCGCGGGCGGCTCGGGCATCGGCTTCGCCATCCCGTCGAACATGGCGCGCAAGATTTACACCGAGCTGCTCGACAAGGGGCGCGTGACCCGCGGCTGGCTCGGTGTCCAGGTCCAGCCGCTGACGGCCGAGCTGGCGCGCGAGTTCAGCGTCAAGGACGCGGTGGGCGTGCTCGTGAGCGACGTCGTGCCCGACAGCCCGGCTGCAAAGGCCGGGATCCAGCGAGGTGACGTCCTCATAGAGTTCGACGGCAAGAGGCTCGAGGGCCCCGTCGACCTGCAGCGCGGCGTCGGCCTGTTCGCGCCGGGTCAGTCCGCAAAGGTGAAGGTCTGGCGCGATCAGAGCGAGAAGGCCATCGAGGTCAAGGTAGGCGAGGCGCCCGACGAGCGGGCGGCGCGGGAGCACCCGGGCGCGCGGCCGCGGTCGACGCTCGGGCTCGAGGTGCGGCCCATCACGCCCGAGCTCGCGCAGCGGTTCAATCTGAAGTCGAACGAGGGCGTGTTCGTGGCCCGCGTCGAGGAGGGCAGCGCAGCGGCCGAGGCGGGCATCCAGCGCGGCGACATCGTCAAGCAGATCAAGCGCCAGAGCGTCCTCACCAACGTCCGGAGCCTCGCCGACTTCGAGCGCGCGACGCGCGACGTCAAGGAGGGAGACCAGGTCGCCTTCCTCCTACAGCGTGGCCAGACGTCGCTCTATGTCGCCTTTACCGTCGGGCGGGGATGACCGCCCGTCTCTTAAAGCTTTAATTTTCAGGCCATTTGGCGCATCGTGCCCCCGGACGGGCGCCTACATGAGCGAGACGCACTAAATACATCTGCTATACTCCTTGTAGGACAAGCGCTCAATGGGTGTGGAATTCAAGGACTACTACCGGACCCTCGGCGTCGACAAGAACGCCGACGATAAGACCATCAAGTCCGCCTACCGGCGGCTCGCCCGCAAGTACCACCCCGACGTCGCCAAGACGAAGGACGCTGGCGAGCGGTTCAAAGAAATCGGCGAGGCCTACGAAGTTCTCTCGGATCCGCAGAAGCGCCAGCGCTACGACACCCTCGGCCCCGACTGGCAGCGCTACGCCGCTGCCGGACCAGGCGCCGCCGGCGGGGTTACGGCCAACTACAGCAGTGATCTCGGCGACCTCGGGGACTTCTCGGAGTTCTTCCGCACAGTGTTCGGCGACCTCGGCGGTCGCCGCACCGGGCGGGGCGTGGGCTTCGACGCGGAGGACCTGTTCGGGTCCCGCCGCTCCCGTCGCGGCCAGGATGTGCAGGCGAACGTCGAGATCACGCTCGAGGAAGCCTTCAGCGGCACGCGCCGAACGTTCTCGCTCGACTACGACGAGCCCTGCCCGAGCTGTCACGGCGCCGGCAACGTCAAGGGCCAGCCGTGCGCGACCTGCCACGGCGGGGGCTGGCAGCGGGCGCGCCGCCAGGTCGATGTGAAGATCCCGGCAGGCGTCAAGAGCGGCCAGAGGGTGCGCGTCTCCGGCGAGGGCGCCGGTGGTGCCGGAACCCGCGGTGACCTCTATCTCGCGGTGACGGTGTCGCCGCACCAGCTCTTCGAGCGCCGGGCCGACGACATCCACGTGTCCGTGCCGATCACCGCCCCCGAGGCCGCGCTCGGCACGACCATCGAGGTGCCGACGCTCAAGGGCCGCGTGTCGATGAAGATCCCCCCCGCCACCTCCAGCGGCCGCGTGTTCCGGCTGCCGGGCTACGGGATGCCGCGCGGGAAGGGCGGCGGGGCCGGAGACCAGTTCGTGACGGTGAAGATCGTGATGCCCAATGACCTGACCTCGGCCGAACGCGAGCTCTACGCGAAGCTCAAGGCCGAGCGAGGAGACAACCCGCGCGCGTACCAGGGGTGACCGGGGATGCGACTGGACAAGCTCACGATCAAGGCTCAGGAAGCGTTGCAGGCCGCGCAGGCGCTCGCGGACCAGCAGAGCCACCAGGCCATGGAGCCCGAGCACCTGCTCGCCGCGCTCCTCGAGCAGCGCGAGGGGATCGTCGGCCCCGTGCTCGCCAAGCTCGGAGCGCGTCCCGACGCGATCCAGCAGGCACTCCGGGCGGAGCTCGCCAAGCTCCCCGCGGTCCGCGGCGGGAGCGGCCAGTACCTCGGCGAACGCACGCGGCTGGCGCTCGAACGGGCGCAGGCGGAGGCCCAGCGCCTCAAGGACGAGTACGTCTCGACCGAGCACCTCCTGATCGCGCTCGCCCAGGATCGCGACGGCGCCGCCGGCCGCGTGCTCGCGCAGAACGGCGTGACGGCCGAAGCCGTCTACAAGGCGCTCGCGGAGGTGCGCGGGACGCAGCGGGTCACCGACCCCAACCCCGAGGAGAAGTACCAGGCGCTCCAGCGCTACGCGCGCGACCTCACCGACCTGGCGACTCGGGGCAAGCTCGACCCCGTCATCGGCCGCGACGAGGAGATCCGCCGGGTCATCCAGGTGCTCTCGCGGCGCACCAAGAACAACCCCGTGCTCATCGGCGAGCCGGGCGTCGGCAAGACCGCCATCGTCGAGGGACTCGCGCAGCGCATCGTCGCGGGCGACGTCCCCGAGGGGCTCAAGGGCAAGCAGCTCGTCGCCCTCGACATCGGCGCGCTCGTCGCGGGCTCGAAGTACCGCGGCGAGTTCGAGGACCGGATGAAGGCGGTCCTCAAGGAGATCATCGAGGCCGAGGGCCACATCATCTGCTTCATCGACGAGCTGCACACGCTCGTCGGCGCGGGCGCGGCCGAGGGCGCGGTGGACGCGGCCAACATGCTCAAGCCCGCGCTGGCGCGCGGGGAGCTCCGCTGCATCGGGGCGACGACGCTCGATGAGTATCGCAAGCACGTCGAGAAGGACCCCGCGCTCGAGCGCCGGTTCCAGCCCGTCACGGTGCGCGAGCCGTCCGTGGAGGACACGATCGCGATCCTCCGGGGCCTCAAGGACAAGTACGAGGTCCACCACAAGGTGAAGATCAAGGACACGGCACTGGTCGCCGCGGCCGTGCTCTCGAACCGCTACATCACCGACCGCTTCCTGCCCGACAAGGCGATCGACCTCGTGGACGAGGCGGCGGCCCGCATCCGGATGCAGATCGACTCGATGCCCCAGGAGATCGACGAGATCGAGCGCCGCGTCATGCAGCTCCAGATCGAGCGTGTCTCCGTCGCGCGGGACGACGACCCGGTCTCGCGCGAGCGGCTCGCGAAGATCGATGCCGAGCTTGCGGAGCTCCAGGAGAAGGGCGCTGGTCTCAAGGCGCGCTGGCAGGCGGAGAAGGAAGGGATCACCCGGATCGGCAAGATCAAGGAGGAGATCGAGGCCGCCCGGCACGCGATGGCCGACGCCGAGCGGCGCGGCGACCTGAACCGCGCGGCCGAGCTCCGCTACGGCACGCTCCTCGCCCTCGAGAAGCAGCTCGCCGAGCTCGAGGCGCGGTTGGCCGACCAGCACGCCCAGGGCCGCATGCTGCGCGAGGAGGTGGACGAGGAGGACGTCGCCGCCACGGTCGCCAAGTGGACCGGGATCCCCGTGACCCGGCTGCTCGAGGGCGAGATCCAGAAGCTCGTCCGCATGGAAGAGCGGCTCGCGCGGCGCGTGGTCGGTCAAGACGACGCGATCCGCGCCGTCTCCAACGCCGTTCGCCGCGCTCGCTCTGGCCTCTCCGATCCCGATCGGCCCATTGGCTCCTTCCTGTTCCTCGGGCCCACGGGCGTAGGCAAGACCGAGCTGGCCCGGGCGCTCGCCGAGTTCCTCTTCGACGACGAGCGAGCGATGATCCGGATCGACATGTCGGAGTACATGGAGAAGCACACGGTCGCGCGCCTGATCGGCGCGCCGCCCGGCTACGTCGGCTACGAGGAGGGGGGCCAGCTCACCGAGGCCGTACGGCGGCGGCCCTACGCGGTCGTGCTGTTCGACGAGATCGAAAAGGCGCATGCCGACGTGTTCAACGTGCTCCTTCAGGTGTTGGACGAGGGGCGGCTCACGGACGGACACGGGCGAACGGTGGACTTCCGCAACACCGTGTTGATCATGACGTCGAACCTGGGCAGCCACATCTTCCGCGAGTATGAGCGTCCCGAGAAGGCGCGGCCGCTCCTCATGCAGGAGCTCCGCACCGCGCTGCGGCCGGAGTTCCTCAACCGGATCGACGAGGTCGTGATCTTCAACCCGCTCGGGCGCGCGGAGATCGCTCGGATCGTCGAGATCCAGCTCGGCCACCTCCAGCGGCGTCTCGGGGCCAAGCGCATCCAGCTCGAGGTCACCGACGCGGCCAAGGCGCTCCTCGGCCGGGAGGGCTACGACCCGACGTTCGGGGCGCGGCCGCTCAAGCGCACCATCCAGCGCCTGGTTCAGGACCCGCTCGCCCTCCGGCTGCTCGAGCACGAGTTCGTCGAGGGTGACACCGTGGTCGTCGACGCCGCGGGCGACGCGCTCACGTTCGGGCGCGCGGTACGGCATCCGTAGCGCCGGCTGCGGCATCCTAAGCGCGTGATCGCTCCCCAGCGGCTCCACCCGGCGTGGATCGTCCTCGGCGCGGTGACCCTCTGCATGATGGCCGGCTCCGGGCTGCGCTCCGTCTTCGGCGTCTACATCAAGCCCATGGAGGCCGAGTTCGGCTGGAGTCGCGGCGCTCTCTCCGGCGCCGCCGCCATCTCGCTCCTCCTCCTCGGTGCGGCCGGACCGGCGGTCGGCTGGCTGGCAGACCGCTACGGTCCACGGCGCGTCATCGTCGTCTCGCTCCTGATGCTGGGGAGCGGCGCGATCGGCGCGTCATTCGTGCAGAGGCTCTGGCACGTCTATGTCACGACCGGACTCCTGATGGCTCTCGGCGCCGGGGGCCTCGCGATCACGACCGGCTCGACGGTCGCCGCGCGCTGGTTCGAGGCGCGCCGCGGCGTGGCGATCGGCATCGCCGCCGGCGGCATGTCCGCCGGCCAGCTCGTCGTCATCCCGCTCGCGACGGTGCTGACGCTGTGGTTCGGCTGGCGGATGAGCTTCCTCTGGCAGGGTGTCGGTCTGCTCGTGCTCGTGCTGCCGATCGCCCTGTGGCTCATCGGCAACGATCCAGCCGAGCGCGGGCTCCGGCCCTACGGCGCGACCGGGCCCGCACAGACCGTGGCGCAGGCCGCGGCCGCCAAGGAGGCGCAGCGGGTCTCAGTGCTGGACGCGCTCGGGGTGCCCCAGTTCTGGCTCCTGATGGCGACGTTCTTCGTCTGCGGCTACACGTCCAACGGTATGGTGCTCACGCACTTCATGCCGCACGCGCTCGAGCACAATTTCAGCGAGCTCCAGGCCTCGACCGCGCTGGGCGTGATGGGCGCGATGAACGTGCTGGGCACGGTCGGCTCGGGCTGGATCTGCGATCGGTTCGGGCGCCGCGGCCCGCTCGCCTTCTACTACTTCGTGCGCGGCCTGTCGCTCCTGTTCCTGCTCTACGTCTGGAACGCGCCGTCGCTCCACCTCTGGGCCGCGATCTTCGGCCTCAACTACATCTCGACAGTGCCGCCGACGACCACGCTGATCGCCAACATCTTCGGGCGCTACTCGGTCGGCGAGCTGTCCGGCTGGATCTTCTTCTCGCACCAGGTGGGCGCCGCGCTCGGCGCGGCGATCGCGGGGTGGATCTACGAGTGGACCGGCGTCTACACGATCGCGTTCGTCTCCGCAGCCCTCATGGGCTTCCTCGCCGCGGCCCTCGCGCTGGCGATCCGGGAGGAGCCGATCACGTCGCGTCCGATGGGCTCCCCGGCGCCCGCGATCTCCTGAGCCGATGCGCTACTTCGAGGATTTCAAGCCGGGCGACGTGATCGAGCTCGGCTCCCGGACGATCTCGAAAGAAAGCATCCTCGCCTTCGCCCGGGAGTTCGACCCGCAGCCGTTCCACACCGACGAGGAGGCGGCGAAGCGCTCGATCTACGGCGGCCTCCTGGCGAGCGGCTGGCACACCGGCTCGCTCCTCATGCGGATCCTCAACGACGGCCTCCTGAAGGACACGGCCAGCCTCGGCTCGCCGGGCGTCGACGAGCTGCGCTGGCTCAAGCCGGTGCGTCCCGGCGACGTGCTGTCGGCCCGGATGACGGTCCTCGAGTCGATTCCGTCGCGAAGCAAGCCCGACCGCGGGTTGATCCGCTCGCTGATGGAGCTGCGGAACCAGCACGGCGAGGTCGTTCTGACCGTCCGCGGCCTCTCGCTCCTCGGCCGCCGGCCCGCGTAGCTACGGCTCTAGCGTGTCGGAGAAAAGCGCCGTTGAGGTTTTGAACGGGGGGCGAAGCCCCCCTCCGAGTTATCTAGCGATCGCGTGCGAGCCGCGCCGCGGGTCGGCGCCGGCCCAGCGGGTGCCGTCCGGGCCGACGCGCACCGCGCACACCGCACCCGCGCGCCATTCCCACTCCGGCCACTCGACGACGGCGTGGCCGAGGCCGCCGAGCGCGTCGCGCGTCTCCCGCGGGATCCTTCGCTCGACCTCCAGCTTGCCCGGCGCGTGCGCGTGCGGCCAGAACGAATCAGGGAAGCTCCGCGAGGCCACCCGTGGCGCCTCGATAGCGCGCTGCAGCTCCATGCCGTAGACCGTCACGTTGAGGAAGACCTGGAGCATCGCCTGCTGCTGGACGTCACCGCCCGGCGTGCCGAACGGCATGAAGAGCCGCCCCCCCGTGAACGCCATCGCCGGCGCGGGCGTGAGCCGTGGCCGCTTGCCCGGCGCCACGACGCTCGGGTGCTCGGGATCGAGCCAGCCCTGCGAGCCGCGCGGCGAGACGACGCAGCCCACGCCCGGAACGACGGGTGAGTCCACGTTGGGGTCGCTCGGCGTGGCGGAGAAGCCGTTGCCGGCCTCGTCGACGACGGCGACGTAGCTCGTGTCGAGCTCGTCACTCCCCCGGCCTGCCTGCACAGGCTGCGAGCCCCCCGCGAGCATCGCCGCCTCACGGCGCCGCTCGGCAGTGAGCCCGTACGGGTCACCGGCCGGCGGCATGTCGGGCCAGGCCCGCGCGCCCACGAGCGCGCGGCGCGCCTCGGCGTACGCCTTCGACAGGAGGCCGGCGACGGGGATCTTCACGAAGCGCGGGTCACCGTAGTAGGCGTCGCGGTCGGAGAACGCGAGCTTCACCGTCTCGACGATCCGGTGCAGGTACGCGGGCGAGTTGTGGCCGAGCGCAGTCAGATTCACGCCCTCCAGGAGGTTGAGCATCTGGAGGAGCGTCGGCCCCTGGCACCAGAAGCCGCACGCGGCGACTTCGTACGCACCGAACGTGGTCGTCAGAGCCGGTGCCACCTCCACGCTGAACTCCGCGAGATCCTCGGAGGCGAGCGGCCCGCCCTCGGCGCGGTGGAACTCGGCGATGCGCCTGGCCGTCTCGCCCCGGTAGAACTCGTCGCGCGCCGCGCGAACACCGGCCTCGCGGCTTCCTCCCGCCTTCGCCTCCGCGCGCGCCATGCGACGGAGCGTCTCGCCCAGCTCGCGCTGGACCAGGATTTCGCCCGTCCGATAGGCGCGCCCGTCCCTGAGGAGAAG
Organism: Candidatus Rokuibacteriota bacterium; assembly: GCA_003220675.1. Classification (GTDB taxonomy): domain Bacteria; phylum Methylomirabilota; class Methylomirabilia; order Rokubacteriales; family CSP1-6; genus 20CM-2-70-11. The sequence continues at coordinate 20,247 of QHTD01000154.1, forward strand.
CGGGATGGACGTCGGCCAGCGGCGGTACTTCTCGACGTTCGCCCCCATCTGGTAGGCGGAGAACGCCGAGATCGGGAAGCCGCGCTCGGCGTGCTCCGTCGGTGCGTGGGCGACGTCGGCGAACGACATCGTCCCCCAGCGCTCGAGCGCGGTGAGCCACGCGTCTGGCGCCGCGGGCACGACCGTGCGCGGGAGGCCGGGCGGGATCTGGCCCCCGTGGCGCTCGCGGAAATACGCCACGGTCGAGGCGCGGGGGTACGGCCCAACGCCGGAAACCTGAAAGGTCTCGCCCGTCCTTGCGACGTGGACGAGGATCGGCGCGACGCCGGCGACGCTCACCATGTCGGGGTGAACGACGCCGAGCGTGAGCCCTGCCGCGACGCCCGCGTCGATCGCGTTGCCGCCGGCCACCAGGACGCGCGCCGCCGCCTCGGCGGCGAGCGCGTGGCCGGCCGCGACGGCCCAGCGCGTGCCGATCACCTGCACGGTCGCGGTCGGCGCATGGATGGGCGCCTGCTGCTGCGCGGAGACGGAGTCGAGGCTCATGGAGCGCCTATGATATCACCTCGCCTCATCGCACTCGGAGGAGCAAGGCGCCCTGACGCCGTCACCGTTTGCGCCGACGCCGGCGTTGCGGTTTCGCCCTCTTCGCCGGCTCGAACTTCGGCACGAGATTCGAGAAGCGCAGATAGATCCAGTTGTCGCCCACGCGGACTTCGTCCGGCGGCCGGTTGGTCAGTGGGGAACGAGCCGAGTGGAAGGTGATCACTTTCTTCGTCATGCACGGTCTCCAAGGCTTTGTATCACGTCGATCGATTTCGTGCCAACCAGACGATCGTTCGCGTAAAGCGCGAGCTCGTAGCGTCCGGCGCGATCGATTACTAGACCACTGAGGTTGAAGTTGAGTTCGCCCATCGAGTTTCGGTCGTGCAGCGTCACGTCAAGCTCGTCGAGAATGTGAGACGCTGCGAGATCCTCGAGGCGTACAAGGTCCAGGCGGATGCGGTAGTCGCCTTGGCCGTCAGTGATCGTCGCCCACACGAAGAGCGAGTGTAGCGTCCACGGGAACCGTTGCGCATCGATCTGCTCCGTGATCCCGATCAGGCTGACCTTGCGGGTGCGCTCATCGCGAATGAGCAGGTCACAGACGAGTATCGCCCTGATTGCGGGATGTGGTGGAGGCACCGCTGGTCAGCGTAGTCGCGCGCCGCTGACAGCGAAATGCCTCAGATCGGATACAGCCGCACGCTGTGCTACGCTGGGCGCATGCTCGCGCCCCTCATCGGCGTCTCGACCTCGATCACCCTCGACAAGGATCCGGAGCGCGCGTACGTGAACACGGCGTACCTGCGAGCGATTCAGGAGGCGGGCGGGATCCCCGTGCTGCTCCCGCCGCAGCTCGACGAGGCCGCGCTCGGTGTGCTCTGGAAGCGCCTCGACGGCCTCGTCCTCACGGGCGGCGGCGACATCGACCCCGCGCGCTTCGGCGACGAGCGCCACCACGCCACGTGCGAAGTCTCCGAGGCGCGTGACGCCCTCGAGATCGGCCTCGTCCACCGGGCGCTCGACGACGACGTGCCGCTCTTCGCCATCTGCCGCGGCGTCCAGGTCGTCAACGTCGCGCTGGGCGGGAGCCTCTACCAGGACATCGCGGACCAGTACCGCGACACCGCGGATCCGACGCACAAGCCGCTCCCGCACAGCCAGACGGAGCCACGCGACCAGCCCACGCACGCCGTGAAGGTGATGGGCGAGGGCACGCGCCTCGGCAAGATCCTCGGCGCGCTCGAGCTCGAGGTGAACAGCATGCACCACCAGGCGATCAAGACGCTCGGCCGCGGCCTCCGCGAGGTCGCCTGGGCCCCCGACGGGATCATCGAGGGCGTCGAGCTGGCGGACGGCAACCGCTTCGTCGTCGGCGTGCAGTGGCATCCCGAAGAGCTCGTCGCGCGCGATCCCGCCGCGTGCAATCTGTTCGCGGCGCTGGTCGGCGAAGCCCGCGAGCGCGCGAACCGTTAGGAGCGAGGTTTCGGAAGGGGGGCAAAGCCCCCCGCCGAGGTCCTAGACCAGCTCCCAGCGGGACGGCGCGTCCCGCTGGACGATCTCCCGCACGCGCCGTTCCTTCCTGAGCTTCTTCAGATGCGACTCGACGGACATCGCCGCCACGGCGTGGAGCGCCTTCGACACGTCAGCATAGATCCTCGCGACCATGTCGGGGATCGTCGCGAGCCCGTCGCCGAGCGCCTCGAGGATCTGGCGCTCGCGCATCATGCGGTGGTCGATGTACTCCCGGATCTTCGCGGGCGCGTTCTCGATGACGGGGCCGTGCGCCGGGTAGATGCGGCGGACCTCGAGCTGCTGGAGACGCCGAAGCGAGTCGAGGTACTCGAGCAGGTCGCCGTCGTCGGACGGGATCACCGTCGTCGAGCCGCCGAGGATGACGTCGCCGGTGAAGAGCGCCTTCTCCTCGACGAGGTAGTAGGACAGGTGGTCGGAGGCGTGGCCGGGCGTGTAGACGGGGATGAGCGTCGCGCCCGCGCCCTCGATCCGCTCGCCCTCGCGGAGGTCCTCGATCGGCTCGGGGAGCCAACGGTCCTTGTGGATCATCTTCGCGACCGAGAGCCCGCGGAACCGCTCGCGGAGCTGCGCGACGCCGCCCATGTGGTCGCGGTGGCGGTGCGTGAGAATGACCCGGGACGGCTGCGTGAAACCGCGCTCGGCGAGGTAGCGCTCGAGGAGCGGCAGGTAGTCGGTCTCGCCCGCGCCCGTGTCGATGAGGATCGGGTCGCGGCGGCCGACGAGGTAGGTGTTGGTCCCGGGTCCCGTCATCATGCCGGGGTTGAGCCCCAGCACGCGGCCCACGAGCTCGGACACCGTCGCCGTCTTCGGGAACTCTGGATCTATCCAGCCCACGCCCGCCAGTCTCTCACACGCCCAGATAACGGTGCTGGATGTCCTCCCGGGCCCGGAGCTCGGCCGAGGTTCCGCGCCAGACGATCTGGCCCTTCTCGAGGATGTAGTGCGCGTCGGCGATCCGCGTCAGCGCGGCGACGTCTTTGTCGATCAACAGAATCGACTGCCCGCGCGCCTTGAGACCCGCGATGCAACGCCAGATCTCAGCCCGGACGAGCGGCGCGAGCCCCTCCGCCGCCTCGTCGAGGATGAGCAGGCGCGGGTTCGTCATGAGGGCGCGCCCGATCGCGAGCATCTGCTGCTCCCCGCCGGAGAGCGCGCCGCCGAGGACGCGCTGACGCTCGGCGAGCTGGGGAAAGAGGTCGAAGACCGTCTCGACCGTCCACGGGTCGGTGCCGCCGCCGCGGTTCGCCGCGGTCGCCACGAGATTCTCGCGCACCGTGAGGTTCGGAAAGACCTGGCGGCCCTCCGGCACGAGGCCGATCCCGATCTGCGCGACGCGGTAGGACGGCAGCCCGTGGATCGGCCGGCCGAGGAACCGGACCTCGCCGGCCTTCGGCCGCACGATCCCCATGATGGAGCGCACGGTGGTCGTCTTGCCCATGCCGTTCCTGCCGAGGAGCGTCACAACCTGGCCCGTTTCGACCTCGAGGCTCACGCCGAAGAGCACCTGGCTCACGCCGTACGCCGTCTCGATCGACTCGACCGTGAGCATCAGAGCGTGGCCTCCTCGCCGAGATAGGCGCGGCGCACCTCGGCGTTGCCTCGGACCTCTTCGGGCGTCCCCGTGGCGATGATCCGGCCGTAGACCATGACCGAGATCCGGTCGGCGAGGGTGAACACGGCGTCCATGTCGTGCTCGACCAGCACGATCGTGACACGCCCCTTGAGGCCGCCGAGGAGGCGCACCATTCGCTGCGATTCCTCGAGGCCCATGCCCGCGACGGGCTCGTCGAGCAGGAGCAGCCGCGGCCGGGTCGCCAGCGCCATGGCGATCTCGAGCTGCCGCTGCTCGCCGTGCGCGAGGTTGGCGGCGAGGACGTCGGCGCGGTCGCCCAGGCCGACGGAGTCGAGGACCGCCAGCGCGGGGTCACGGAGCGCGCGCTCGGCGCGGGCCGGCCGCCAGAAGCGGAAGCTGTGACCGGAATGCGCCTGGACGGCGAGCGCGACGTTGTCGACCGCCGTGAAGTCGCGGAAGATGCTGGTGATCTGGAATGAGCGCGCAAGCCCGAGCCGCGACCGCGTCGGGGCGTCGAGCGCCGTCACGTCCTGGCCGGCGAAGCGGGTCATACCCGCGTCGGGCCTGAGGTCGCCCGCGAGCTGGCCGATCAGCGTGGTCTTTCCCGCGCCGTTGGGGCCGATGACCGCGTGCGTCTCGCCTTCCGGCACGTCGAGGTCCACCCGGTCGGTCGCGCGCAGGCCGCCGAAGCTCTTGCTGAGCCCGCGGATCACGATCAGCGGCTCAGCCATCGCGCAAGACCTCTCCCGGCAGGAGCCCGAACAGGCCGCGCTTGGCGAAGAGCACCACGAGGACCAGGAACGGCCCCAGGATGATTTGCCAGTGCTCGGTCAGGGCGGAGAGCACGTCCTCGAGCCCGAGGAGCACGATCGCGCCGACCACGGGCCCGAACAGCGTGCCCATCCCGCCGAGAATCACCATGAACATGATCTCGCCGGACCGGGTCCAGTGCATGAACTCGGGGGTGAGGTACTCGGTCTGGTTCGCCAGCAGCGCGCCGGCGAGGCCGCACGCGCCCCCGGCAAGGACGAAGGCGACGAGCTTGTAGCGGAACGGCGAGAAGCCGATCGCCCGCGCGCGCGGCTCGTTGGACTTCGCGGCCCGGATGACCATGCCGAAGCGCGCGTTGACGAGCCGGTGGCCCAGGACCAGGAAGAGCACGAGCAGCGCCAGGACGAGGTAGTAGAACGCGTACGGGTTCCTGAGGTCGATGAGACCGGCGAACTGGCTGCGCGTCCGGAGCGGCATCCCGTTGTCGCCGCCGTAGGTCTCGAGGCTGATCCCGAGATAGTAGAGCATCTGCGCGAAGGCGAGCGTGATCATGATGAAGGACACGCCGCTGGTCCGGATCGAGATCGCACCGATGACGAGCGCCGCCACCGCCGACGCCGCGATCGCCGCCGACCACTGGAGGAACCCGTTGTCGACGCCGTAGAAGGCGAGGATGCCGACGGCGTAGGCGCCGATCCCGAGGTAGGCCGCGTGACCGAAGCTCACCATGCCGCCGTAGCCCAGGACGAGGTCCAGGCTGAGCGCGGCGAGCGCGAAGATCATCATCCGCCGGAAGAGGTCGACGTAGAAGGGCTGGTTGAGCGCGGCCGCCGCCGGCGGCACGAGGGCGAGGGCGAGGACGCCCACCGCCATGACGATCGTCCGCGAGCGGTGGAGCATGCGCTAGCCGCGCGCCGGGAACAGCCCCTGCGGCCGGAAGAAGAGCACCGCGGCCATCAGCACGTAGATCAGGATGGAGGCGAGCGCGGGGCCCGCGGCGTCGGCCGCGTTGGGCGAGACCATCGTGGAGAGGAGCGGGCGGAGGAAGGCGCGGCCGAGCGTGTCCACCATCCCGACGAGGATCGCGCCGACCAGCGCGCCGCGAATCGAGCCGATGCCGCCGATGACGATGACCACGAAGACCTGGATCAGGATCTGCTCGCCCATGCCGGGCTGGACCGCGTAGATCGGCCCCGCCATGAGCCCGGCGAGGCCGGCGAGCGCGGCACCGAAGCCGAAGACGACCGTGTAGAGCAGCCGGATGTTCACGCCGAGCGCCGCGACCATCGTGCGGTTCGACGCGCCCGCGCGGATCAGCATGCCGAGGCGCGTGCGCGTCACGACCACGTAGAGCAGCGCCGCGACGGCGAGGCCCACCAGGATCACGGCCGCCCGGTAGGTCGGATAGCGGAGGCGCGGTGCCAGCTCGATATACCCGGCGAACGCGGCCGGCGTGGCCGTGTAGATCGCCGCGCGGCCCCACAGGATCGCGATCAGCTCGTTGAAGAACAGGATCAACCCGAACGTCGCCAGCACCTGGTCCAGGTGGTCGCGCTCGTACAGGGTCCGGAGCGCGATCAGCTCGACGAGAACGCCGACGGCGAGCGTGGTCAGGAGCGACAGGACGACGGCGGCGACGAAGGAGCCGGTCCAGCTGAAGAACGTGGTGGCGAGATACGCGCCCACCATGTAGAACGAGCCGTGCGCGAGGTTGACGAGATTCATGATTCCGAAGACGAGCGTGAGCCCGGCGGCCATGAGGAACAGCATCACGCCGAACTGCAGGCCGTTGAGGCCCTGCTCGAGCGCTAGCAGGAGGGTCAGGCGCCTACCACTTCATCGGGCACTTCTGGTAGTAGGCATCCTTGTGGTTCTCGAACACCGCCTTCTGGATCTGCATCGCGAACTCGCCGTCCGGCGCTTGCACGGTCTTGAGCAGATAGAAGTTCTCGATCGGGAAGTGGTTGACGTTGTACTTGTACGGGCCGCGCGTGGACTTGTAGTCCGCCTTCCGCATCGCCGCGATCATGCCCGCCTTGTTCGAGAGGTCGCCCTTGACCGCGCGCACCGCGGAGTCGATCAGCATGACGCCATCGTAGCTCTGCGCGCCGTAGAACGACGGCGTGTAGCCGAACTTCTTCCGGAAGTCCGTCACGTACTTCCGGTTGGCCTCGTTGTTGAGGTCCGGGCTCCAGTACCGGGTCTCCCAGTTGCCGAGGGCGGCCTCCTTGAGGGCCGGTAGCGTCACCTCGTCGATCGTGTAGACGGAGTAGAGCGGGATCTGCTCGCGGAGCCCCGCCTGGGCGTACTGCTTCACGAACTGGATGCCCATGTCGCCCGGGTAGAAGACGAAGACGGCCTTCGGGTTCGCGGCGCGGACCTGCGTGATCTCGGCAGAGTAGTCCTGCTGACCGAGCTTGGTGTAGACCTCGTTGACGATCCTGCCCTGGAAGTAGCGCTTGAAGCCCGAGATCATGTCCTTGCCGGCCGCGTAATTCGGCGCCATCGCGTAGACGTCCTGGAGACCCTGGTCCTGCATGTACTTCCCCATCGCCTCCGGCGTCTGGTCGTTCTGCCACGAGGTCGTGAAGAAGTACTCGGAGCACTGCTCCCCCGCCAGCTCGTGCGGGCCCGCGTTGGTGCCGATCATCAAGACCTTCTCGCGCGTCACGACCGGCGCGACGGCCAGCATCACGTTCGACCAGATGATGCCCGACACGAAGTGGACCCTGTGCTTCTTGAGCATCTCGTCGGCGAGTTGCTTACCGACGTCCGGCTTGCGCTGGTCGTCGCCATAGATCATCTCGACGTCGAGGCCGCCGACCTTGCGGCCGAGGTGGTCGAGCGCGAGCTCGACGGAGTCCTTCATGTGCTTGCCGATGACGCCGGCGGGACCGGAGAGCGAGGTGATGAATCCGATCTTGACTGTCTCCGCCGTCGCCGGCGAGACGGCCACGACGGCCGCGAGGAGTCCGACGAGAACAGCCCGAGTGATCGTGCGCACGGGGTCCCTCCTCCTGGTCAGGCTCGCGGCCGTGCCGAACGAGCACGGGCCGGGAACGAGCGGCGCGATTCTAGCAGACGCGCCGGGGGAGAGTCCAGGCGCGCCCGTGCGGGCGCCCGCCCTTAGCGCGCGGCCAGCGAGATGACGTAGTTCCCGCTCCCCGACGACGGGCCGTAGGCGTGCACCGTCGCCGCGAACTTGCGCTGGGCGCCGATGATCGCGCCGAGCATCGTCGCCAGGTGCCGCCCGCCCATCTCCGGCTCCGCCGCCTCCGCGTACTCGGGCAGCCACGCCCAGAGCTTCTCGTACTCGCCGTCGGCGAGCATTCGCGCGAACCGCCGATCGAGCTCCTGATCCGCCGGGCTCGGCCATCTCTCTGGCCCGCGGACGAGCTTGTGCGAGACGCTTCCGCTCGCGACGAACGCGGCCCGGCGGCCGCCGGCCGCGACGGCCTCGGCGATGATCCGGCCCCACGCGAAGCTCTCGCGGAGGTCGGCGGACAGGCACACAGAGATCGGCACCACCGGGATCCGCTGACTCCGGTCGAGATAGCACACGAGCGGCATCA
>QHTD01000197.1 GCA_003220675.1 Candidatus Rokuibacteriota bacterium
GAGCAGCCGCTGCTTGAGCATGACCCGATTGCCGGCGTAGCCAGTCAGGGCGCCAGAGGGGCCGATCACACGGTGGCACGGGACGACGATGGGCAGCGGGTTCCAGCGCAGCGCCTGCGCCACCGCGCGCGTGGCGGCGGGCTTTCCCAGCACCCCGGCGATACCCGCGTACGAGCGCACGGCACCGTAGGGGATTTGCGCCGTGGCCTGGAGCACGGCGCGGTGGAACTCGCTCCGGGCCAATCGCAGATCGAGCGGCCACTCGAGCCGGGTGCGTCGGCCCTCGACATACTCGAGGAGGTCGCGGTAGAGCGCCTCGACCTCGGCGCCGTCCAGGAGCGCCTCGATGCCCTCCTCGCGGCTCAGCCGCGAATGGGCGAAGTCGCTGCCGCCGGTGAGGTACTCGATACACGACACGCCCTCCTCGGACCTCGCGATCAGGATGGGACCGAGCGGCGAGGGAAAGATCCGATACACGAGCGTGCGGCGCCGGAGGTCGGCGAGGCGGGACGTGAGGCGGGCGCCCACCAGCTCTTCCGCGGGCGCCGGCGCCCCGCGCCACGCGCCCACGGCGCTGTCGATCGCCCGGTAGCGCGCGAGATCCTGGCGGCAGGGCGCGCAGGCCCGCACGTGGGTCTCGACGCGCGCCGCGGTCGTGGTGTCCGCGTCGCCGATAGCGGTGGCGACGAGCTCGGGTTCGATCTTCTGGCACACGGAAGGCTTGCGCATCATCTCTCGTCTCTCCCCAGCGAAAACTCGGACCCGTTCAGGCTGCGACGGATCTTGCGGAGGGCTTGGAACACGTGAGCCCTCGCGCTGTCCGGAGAGCAGTCGAGGCTCCGCGCGATAGCGTCGTAGTCCAGATCGTGGACCTTGCGCAGGGTGAACGCCAGGCGCTGCTTGAGCGGCAGCCCGGCGACGACGGTGTCGAGAAGGGCCCGGGCCTCGTTGAACAGCGTCTCCCCCTCGGGTCCCGCACCGTCGGTCTCGTTCCGGGTCTCCCGCACCGCGGCGTGGGCCCGGCGGCGGCGTGACTCGGCGCGGAAGTGGTTCTTCGCGACGTTGGTCGCGATGGCGAACAGCCAGGCACGCGCATTCGCGTCGGGGGGGAGCGTCCGGTGCGCCCGGTAGGCGCGCAGGAACGTCTCCTGGGCGAGATCGTCCGCCTCGCTCGTCCGAAACGTGGTCCGCGCGAGGTAGCGGTAGATCTCGCGATGGTGCGTCGCGACCAGGGTGTCGAAGCGCTCCGCGTCCATCTAGCCTAGTGAGACACCGGACCGGGGCGTCTGTGAAACGGGGAGCCTGGTCCCCCAACCCGCCCCGTAGCGGCCGCGGAGAAGGCGAGGCCGATTGGCAGGAGCACTCCGAGGGAGGCACCGAGGACCGCGTAGTCCGGCCGAGTGAGCACGGACTATTGTAGCCGGGTACCGGGCCGGGAGGCCGGGTGGGGGCCTCCCGAGAACCCGCAGCAGCTTCGCGCCCTCGGCGCCGAACCTTGCGCTCAAGGCGCCCACGTGATCGAGGGAGCCCCCCGACCCGGCCCCCTCGCCCAGTACCGCGCTACAGTGGCTAGAGCTTCTTGCGATCGACCCCGGCGGTGTCGAGGTTTCGCTTGCGCAGCCGCTCGACGAGCGCGCCGTACGACTCGGCCTGGATGACCCGATCGAACTGAGAGCGGTAGGTGGACACGAAGCTCACGCCATCGATCAGCATGTCGTACACCTGCCAGCGGCTGTCGCGCAGGTGCAAGCGATAGTCAATCCCGACCTCGCTCTTCCGCTGCGTGACCACCTTGGACCGCACCGTCGCGTAGGGGCCGTCGACCGCCTCGCCCGTGTAGACGATCCGCTCACCCGCGTACGCCTCGATGCGGTTGAGGTATGAGCGCTCGAGGAGATCGGTGAAGAGCCCGATGAACTCGCCCTGCTCCTCGAGCGTGCGGCCGCCCCAGTGGCGGGAGAGCGCCCGTCGGGCGATCTCGTCGAAGTCGAACAGCGCCCGCGCGATCCGCTTGATCTCGGCCCGTTGGTTGTCGTGCGCGCGGTTGTCTTGCGCGCGGTCGGGGCCGTCGCTCTGCTGCAGCACTTCGACCACGCGCACGACGGCCGTCTCCACCGTCTCGCGCGGGCCTGTGGCGGGAGCGCCGATCGCCCCAGCCACCATCAACCACGCTGCAACTGTCTTTCCCATGGCGCGGCCCTCCGACTACGGGACCGAGCATGGGCCGTGCCACGGCCGGTAGGCTGAAGAACTTTGCATTATCCGATGCCTAGCCTGCCTACCCGGGCCCATAATGGACAGAGTGGCAATTGTGTCCACAAATCGACACCCAAACCGTCACCAACGCCAGGAGTCTAGCGGCCCCCAACCCACGCGCTCAATGCAGGAAACCTCGTAAAACGGAATTCCGGATTGGCGACCCGGCGAACCCGGCGACCCTTCAGCGTAGGCGTGGACGTCGGTGCTACGTGGATCCGCATCGCCGCCTCGATAGGCGAGCGGCGCGTCACGACGACCGTGGTGCGCGCCGACAGGGATCTTCGACGGCTCGCGCCGCTGCTGCGCGCGATCTGGCGGCGCCGCAGCTGGCGCGGTCGCGACGTCGCCGCCCTCGTCGTCGCCTCGCGCGCGCTCTGGACCCCGCGTGAGCGCCGCGCCCTCGCGCTCACGCTTCGGGGCCTAGCGTGGCGCGTCGAGGTGATCTCCGACGCTCAAGCGGCGCTCCTCGGCGCGATCGGCGAGGGGCCGGGCGTGCTCGTGCTCGCGGGAACCGGCTCGATCGTCGTCGCGCACGACGGGCGCGGCCGCTGGACGCGCGCCGGCGGCCTCGGCCCGCTCGTCGGCGACGAGGGCTCTGGGTTCTGGCTTGGCCGCGAGTGGCTCCGGACCCTCGGGCGGCGGGGCGACCTCCGCGCGGTCCTGCGCTTTGTCCATGCGCCCGACGCAGTGGCACGGATCGCCGCGCTCGCCCCCCGCGTCCTCGGGCGGGCCCGGCGCGGCGACCGCCCCGCGCGCGCGATCGCCCGGGAGGGCCAGGCGCAGCTCGCCGCCTACGTCCGCGACGCGGCGCGCGCTCTCGCTCTCCAGGCTCCGGTCCATCTGAGCTGGGCCGGGAGCGTTCTCGAGGACCGCTGGTTCCGGTCCGGCCTGATCCGCGCCGTCGCGCGTGCGGGCGTGCGGGCGCGCTGGCGCCCCCCCGCCGCGCCGCCCGTCGCCGCCGCGCTCCGCCTCGCGGCGAGGCTCGCACGATGACGCGTGCTCGCCGCCTCGTCGTCACCATCTGCCCGCGCGAGCCCGGAGTCGTGACGCTGCCCGTGGAGCGCGGCGGGCGCGCGATGCGGCTCGGCGCCGTCGCTATTCTGAAGACCCTCCGGTCACTCGTCGACGCGCGGGGGCTCGCGGATCGCGTGCGGTTCCGCGAGGGCTGCGCCGGCGGCTGTAGCGCCGACGGGCCCAATGTCAGCGTCGAGATCTTTCCCGTCCCGGCGCCAGGCGAGCGGCCCGACAACGTCGCGGTCGGCTGGAAGACCTACGTCTACTCGCTCGCCTCCCTCGACTGTCTCGCCTCGGTCATCGAGGAGAATCTGGGGTCGGCCTCCGCAGCATCGCGTAGGCGGCGGGCCCCGTGAGCGCGGCCACCACGCCCGCCAGCGTGTTGAGCCAGCCGGCGGTCGCGAGCGCGCCGAGCGTGAAGAGCGCCGGGCACACGACGACGGCCGTCGCGCCCCCGAAGCCGCCCGGCACGCGCCATGGCCGGGCCAGGTCGGGCTCCTGGGCCCGCAGCGAGACGAAGGCGGCGAGCTCGACGAGCAGGGAGATCGAGTAGAGCCAGACGTTCAAGACGATCAGCTCTTTGAAAGAGAAGGCGGCGAAGATCGCGTAGAGCGCGGCCGACACGACGACGGCCGCCCACGGCGTGCCGAACCGCCGGTGCACTGCGCCGAGCCACGCGGGCATCGCGCGGTCGCGTGCCAGCACGTACGGCAGGCGCGAGTTGGTCAGAAGGAGCGACATGAAGAGCCCGGCCGTGCCCACGACGGCGCCGGCCGCCACGGCGTGCCCGAGCCAGTCGCCGCCCATCCGACGTGCGACGACCGGCAAGATGCCCGTCGTCCACGCGCTCCACTCGATCGCGCCGCTCGCCAGCGCCACGGCGACCGGCGCGACGTAGGACGCCGTCAGCACGGGCAACGCGAGGAACGCCGCGAGGCGAAACGTGCGCTCGGGCGCACGCGTCTCGCCGAGGACCGTCGTCGGCGTGTCCCACCCGGAGTAGTTCCACATGACGACCGCGAGGCCAAGCCCGAGCGCCTCGAGCCCCTGCCCCTCGGGTACCAGCGGCGTCCACGGCGACTGGCGCGCCGTGCGGAGGCCGACGAGTGTGAACGCCACAACCGGGAGGAGCGCGGCGACGGCCAGGGCCACCGCGGCGCGTCCCGTGGGGCGGACGCCGATCACGTTCAGCGCGGTCAGCACGGTGACGAACACCACGACGAGGAGCCAGCGCTCGAGGGGGGTCATTGCCGGGTACCAGAACCGCGCGTACTCCACGAAGAGCGCGGGGTAGACAGCCACGTCCACGAAGCTGTCGACCCAGCTCCACCAGCCGACCTGGAACGCCCAGAACGGCCCGAACGCGCGCCGGGTCCACGCGACGTAGCCGCCTTCGTCGGGCATCGCCGCGGCGAGCTCGGACATGGCGAGGGCCACGGGCAGGCTCCAGAAGAGCGGCGTGAGCAGCAGGAGCACCAGCGTCATCCCGGGGCCGAACGACGGGACCATGTCCTCGACGCCGTACGGCCCGCCGCTCACGTTGAAGAAGAAGATGGCGGCCAGTGGAACGAGCCCCAGCTCGCGCCTGAGGCCGTTGTTCAGGTCACGTCCCCTGCGCTGCGGCGATGAGCCTCGGGAGCTCCTTCACCCATTCCTCGATCGGGTGCCTCGCCTCCACGACGATCTCGAGCTTGCCGCTCGGCAGCCTGCGCACACGGCCGGGCGACGCGGGGCCGAGAGGGATGACCAGCATCTCCCGGTGAATGCCGAGCGCGTCGGTCACCGCGAAGATCGCGTCGATCTCCTTCAGGGTGACGACCTCAAGCATCGATGTGGGCCTCCTCGGCGCTGATAGACTAATCAAGACCGTGCCCGAACGCGAGAACGGAAAGATCCGCCGCCTTCCTTCGGGACGACATCTCGCGTTGACAGCGGCTCCGCCACTCGCCTAGGCTCCTGCCATGCCTTACGACTACGGTCAGTACTTCGGTGAGATCACGCTGACCCACGACCTCACCACGCTGCCCGGGGAGCGGACGTGGCGTCTGGCCCCTCCGGGGCGCGACGTCGAGGCGCACGAGATCGTCCTCTATCTGGGCTGCAACGTCCTCCGCACCTCCCACATGATCCGGACGATCACCGCGATCTTCGACCGGCTCGGGCTCGACTACGTGGCGGTCGGGGGGCCCACCTACTGCTGCGGCATCGTCCATCACCAGCACGGCGACCAGGCCGCCGCGGATGGCATGAGCCACCGCACCGTCGAGCTCTTCGAACGGTTCCGGCCCAAAGAAATCGTGATGTGGTGCCCGTCCTGCATCTACTTCTACGACGAGGTCCAGCAGATCCGGCTGCCGTTCCCGTTCCGTCACGCGACGGAGTTTCTCGTCGACCAGCTGCCGAAGCTCGCGTTCTCCTGCGACGTCCCCGCGCGCGTCGCGCTCCACGCTCATGCCCAGAGCGAGGCGCGGCGCCGGGAGGGAGTGGCGGCGCGGCGGCTCCTCGAGGCCGTGCCCGGGCTCCGGTACGTCGAGATCGAG
>QHTD01000198.1 GCA_003220675.1 Candidatus Rokuibacteriota bacterium
CGTGACGGACGGCGCCCGAGCGCAATTCGTCCAGTGCGTCGACGCGTTCAGGCAGTCCGCATTCGCTCAGCCAGGCACCGGCGAATTCCCACACTACGCCGTCCGGCCCAGCGCGCCGGACGGCCAACGTCGGAGTGGCGACGCTGGTGGTGGTACTGGTCACAATGAGAAGCCGGGGCAACTGTCATGCCAAACGCTGCGACCACCGACCGCTGCAGCGTTTGTTGCGGAGACAGTCACTTAGCGCGCCTGCTGGACTCGAGGGCACCGAGGTGCCACGCCATCGTGCTAGCCGGCCAGCACTTGCTCACCGGTTGGCATGGGGCGCTCACCGCCGGGATTGAATGCGCGGTGAGGCCGAAGTACCAGGCAACATGCTCAGGACCATGCGAGTGAAGCAACAGTCACACGGCGGTGCCGCTTGCCGCTGCGACGTTTCACGCTTCGTACCACCGGGACGCGCCCATTCGTGGGCGACGCCGGCCGGGCCGCCGGGGTCATCGACTCCCTGCGCCTCGTGGTGGCCACGGCGCTCCCGGGGCGCCGTCCCTTGAGATCGGGACCCACTGCTTGTCGCACGCTCTACCCGTTTAGACCGAACGCGGCGACAGGGTGGACTGGATCAGCCGTGCCCGCTCCACGTCCACGTTGGTCTTCAACACCGTCCCGCCCATGCCGCGAATCCCGTGCAGGATCCCGTCCATGTCGCCTTCGCTGTCTAGCACGAAGACGGCGGACGTCCCGGGTTTCATCAACGCCTGCACCTCTTTGACAAAGTCGCCGCCGATCCCGGCCGAGATCAAGACCCTAGTCGTGCCGGCGCCCCCGACCGCGGCGCCGATCGCCGCGCCGACGAGCGGCACGCCGAGCACCAGACCCGCGAGGAAGCCCACCGCGGACCAGCCGACGATGTTCGAGGCGGCGGGGAACCGCTCGCGGTTGATCGTGAACGAGCCATCGAGATGCCGCACGACCACCGCCACGTCCTCGAGGATCAGACGGTTCTCAACCCACCCCAGGCGGATGATTTCCTCGCGGACGTGATTGGCGCGCTCCATGTCGTCGTACCCAACAGCCCACAAATGCTTGGACGTCGTCATCGTCGCTCCTCCGCTTCGCCGAGTTGCCGACTCTTCCTTTGTTCCAGGACGGTTGAGATCCATCCAACCAGGCGTGCCCGGACATCGTCGCGGTTGATCTCGTTGAGCATTTCGTGTCGTCCACCGCGATAGAAATCGTGGGAGATGCTGTTGAGGCCTGCATTCTGATAGCGCTCTATCAGCACCTTCACGCCATCGAGTTGCTGGCCCGCGGGATCATCGCTGCCCGAGAACAGATAGATCGGTAGGTCTCGGCGAATCTTGCCGAGGCTGGCCGGATCGCACAGCCGGGGCGCGGCCCCGAGAAACGATCCAAAGGCCGCCGGCTGAAGCTGGGCAAAACACAGCGGGTCGTCGATGAACGCATCGACAACCGCGGTAACGCGGCTCAACCACTCGAACGGAGTTCGCGCCGGTTCGAAGGGCGCGTTGAGGAGGTTCTCTCCTGGCGGCGCCGCGCTTGCCAGACGCGCGAGTCCGTCGATCTCGCGGCTATGGTCGAGCACGTATTGTTGCGCCGCGGTGCGGCCGTGTCCGCGGTGATCGTTTCCGTACACCGTCAAGCCCCGCTCCGACCAGAGCTTCGATCAGGCCGACGTATCGCCCGATGTGCTCACCCATGCCATGCGCGATCTGGACCGTCCCGCGCACGGAGGTGCGTGCATCCCACCGGGCGCACGCGACGCGCACCCCGTCTGTGCTGGTAAACCGAAACTCGGCGGATGGCGTCATCGTCTCGGTCTCGTTCATGCCGCGGCCGCCTGGACCGCGAGTGTGCCGCTCGTGGCGACGCGATTCACGGCGACGGCGAGCTCGCGGTACAGCGAGAGCGTCCCCGCGTGGGTCGCCTCCTCGCCGACCGCGTCGACCTGCGCGGCGATCGACCGCTCGAACGCACGCAGCGAGCCATCGCCGGTCATCGCGGGTGTCGCTCCGCCGTGTTGGACGCGATCCGCGAGCCCGTCGAGAATCGCGGCCGCGTCCTCGTCGACCCGGATCGCTGCCGCCCGCGCGACCTCCGGGTACATGGCGGCCGACTCGGCGTCGCGAGCGATTGCCAGCAGGACTAGAAAAATTGTCTGGGCATCGGCGGTCAGCCGCTCGACGGCCTGCGCATCGTCAGCGCCCGCGCCCGGCTCGAACTTCGACGACTCGATGAACCCCTGCACGTCCGTCACTTGCTGCGAGATCAGGTGGCGCCGCGCATCCACGCCGCCCCCATCGTCCCGCAGTCGTGAGGCCACGCGGGCGAAGGCGGCAAGCGAGCGAAACACATCGGCCAGCCGCGCGTGCATTCGATCTGCGGCCCGAACTGGCCACAGAACGTGCTCCACGAGGCCGAACACGGTCAGGCCGAAGGCGACCCCGATGAGCCGGTCACGAACGACAGTCGCACTGACCGCGGGCCCAAGGGTCTGGAGCGTCGCTTTGTAGAACGCGAGCCCGGTCTGATACCCGCCATAGGAGATCCGAGGCGAACCGAAGTTGATCCACGCCGCCACCGCGGTGCCCGCCGCGAAGACGAGCCAGAACCCTCCGAGACCGTCGACGTTCGGAAACACGTACACGAGGGCGACCAGGCCCATCACACCGCCGACCGCTGCCCCCCCGAAACGCAGGAGCCCCTTCTGGTTGCTCGACCCGATGGTCGACAGCGAGACGACGAAGCAGGTGATCACGGAGGTGTAGATCCCCGGATAGTCGAAGCCGATGAAGAGGACGTAGCAGATCAGCGCCGCCAGCGCGCCCTTGACGGCGAACCGCACGTACTCGGGATTCGTGGTGGCGTCGGGCAGCAGGAGATGCGGCCCCGTCTCTTTCGTCGCCGGCCTCGGGGATTCGACGCGGGCTGTGACCGAGAGCTGCTCGAGTGTGCGCTCCATGTCAGCCAGCGGTGGCGGCGTGGCCACGCCATCGACGGACCTTGGGAGAGCGGCCCTCTCCGCCGACGGGGGCCACCGGTGTTCGGCGAGCGCCCGTCGTGCGCGGGCGCAGGAGTCCGCCACACGCACGAGCGGCTCACGCAGCGGCGCGCTCGACGTCGACGACACGAGGAGGCGGAGCGCGCCGGCGCCGGTCACCAGTCGGTCGACGAGCGTGATGGCCGTTGCGAACGCCTCGTGCCGTTGTCGGGCCCGAGCGTTCGTGAGCGAGGCGGTCTTGAGCAGTGCGAGTAGCCGCGACATTCCCGCCGTGGCGAGTGCGTCGAGTGACATCGCGGGCGCCGCCGGCGCGACGTCGCCCGCGCCGGCCAGCTCGCGTACGCTGTTCTCGACGACTCGCAGCCTCGTGTCGAGCTCGCGCTGCAGCAGCGTCAGCGGGTCCCCCGGCGCAAGGAGGAGCTGGACGCCGAGGTTGACGGTGAGCCCGAGCGTCACACACAACCAGATCCAGAGCACGAACTCGACGAGACTCTCCGGCCCCAGCGGCGCCACGTCCGGAAGAATCATCACGAGAGCGGCCGGCACGCCGATCGCGGACCCGAGCGCGCCAACCACCAGCACGCGCTTGAGGAACAATCCGACGAAGAAGAAGGCGATGAAACACGCGATGCGCAGCCAGGCGATATCGAGGGCCACCATCCAGGCCAGCAGCGCCGCGCTCAGGCCGAGCGTGACGCCGGCCACGGCGAGAATGGAGCCGAGCAGCGTCGCGGCCGTGTCCTCCTGAGTGATGAGATACATGACGATCATCACGATGAGCGCGTGCGGGATGCGATGGGTCAGGATCGGGATGGTGGCAATCAGGCAGGCCAGCGTCAGCCGGAAGGTCGCGCTGCCACGTCCGGGTGTGGGCGCAAGTTCCCGGCGCAGGAAGCCGACGAACGCGGCCGCGGTCAACGGCTCTCGCTCTTGGGCGAGCCGTGCACGGTCGCGACCGCCGAGGCGCCGATGCGGAAGGATTCGTCTGGATTTTCGACCTTGATGCGCACCGGGAAGCGCGCCGCAAGCCGGATCCAGTCGAGCGAGCGCTCGACACGGGGCAGTCCATTGACGCTCGTCCCGTTCTCGGGCAGCACGGCCCAGCCGAGCCCGACGACCGTCCCTCGGAAATGCCGCCCGGGGTGCGATTGCAAGTAGAGATCGACGGGCGCCCCCGCGGGAATATGGCGCAGCTGCGTCTCCCGGAAGTTCGCCATCACGTACCAGGTGCCGGTATCGACGAGCGTGAACACCTCCGCGCCGCTTCGCGCGAAGGCGCCGGTCGAAATATTGAGGTTGACCACCCGGCCACTGAACGGCGCGCGCACGCGCGTGTACTCGAGGTCCAGCTCGGCAGCGTGCACGGCGGCCTCCGACGCAGCGACGCGAGCGTTCATGTCCGCGACCTGGCCGACCGCGTCCTCCGCCCGCCCTCGTTCGCTCCTGGACTGCTGCAGTGCGGCCTCGGTCGCGAGATGCTGAGCGCGCGTCGCCGCCAGCGTTGCCAGGGCAGCCTGCTTTCTCGCGCGAGCTTCCTCGAGCGCGGCGTCGGCCGCCAGCACCGAGGTTCGCGCCTGCTCGGCGGTCATCGCCGCAGAGATTCGCCGCGTGCGGGCCTCGTCCACGCGGTCCTCGGTCACGAATTTCTGGGGCAGCAGCGGGCACGACGTCCGCCGCCGAGGCGTTGAGCTGCGCGGCCGCGCGCGCGACACCGGCATCGGCAGTGGAGACGCCCTTCCGCAGGCCCTCGACCTCCTTGCGCGTCAGCGCGAGGGCGGCCCGCGTGCGAGCGAGGGCGATCTCGTACGGCCGCGGGTCGACGATGAAGAGCACGTCGCCTTCGTGGACCTGCTGGTTGTCCCGGACATGCAGCTCGACGATGTGACCGCTCACCTGGGGTGCGATACCCACGAAGTTGGCCCGCACTGTCGCGTCGTCCGTCTGCGGTCGTGTGCTCCACTGCAGCAACGTGACAACGACGGCGACGGCGGCGCCGACGATGATCAGGCCGCCGAGCAGCCGGCCCGCCACACGCCGTGCTCCGGGATCCGCGACGCCGCCGCGTGGCTCCATCGGCTAGATCCTGAACAGCCCCACCCAGAGAACGAGGGTGACGAGAAGCGCGAGGCTCGGATACACGAGCGCTCGCGGGCCGAGGTAGGGGTCCACGCCCAACCGGAGGAAGAGGTGTCGCGCGAGCACGGCCACAACGATCCCGATCGCGGCGCAGAGCATCCACGAGGGGAAGAACGAGCCGATGACGTTGATTTGCGGTCCCATGGCGTTCCTCACCTATCGATCCGGCGCCGAGCGGGCGTCCGAGGTCTCGCCCGTGGTGAACGCGAGCGCCGCCGTAGAATCCAGCAGCTGGACCTTCGTGTCAAGCTCCACGAACCGCGCGCGGCTCAACTCCCGGCGGGCGGCGAGGAGCTCAGTGAGCGTGCCAAGCCCCAGACGATACGACGCAAGCGAGTCCTCGTAGGACTGTTGCGAGGCTTCCACCAAGGCAGCGGCGACGTCGAGGCGCCGGAAGGCGAGCTTGACGTCCGTGTACGCCTTCCAGACTTCGCTGACGGCGCGGTCACGCGTCGCGGTGATCTCGTCCTCGGCGGTCCGGCGCGCCGCCTCGGCCAGCTCGACCCGACGCTGACGCGCGCCGCCGTCGAAGAGTTCCCACTCGAGCGCCAACCCGATGCCGTAGCTGGGCTGGGTCGCGCCAAACCACCCGGTGGACCGTCCATCCGCGGTGACCCGCGCGCTGCCCAGGATCGCGCCGACGTCTCCGACCATCGACAGCGTCGGCCAGTACGCGGCGCGCGCCCGGCGGACCTCGGCCTCGGACGCGCGCAGCGCGGCCACCCGAGCGATAAGGTCTGGCCTCTGCTCGAGCGCGCGATCGATGGTCTTCTCGACCGAGTCCTGGAGCGCGGCGCGTGGGGGCAGCGCCGAAAAATCCGTGAGCTGGATCGGCGTCGGCGGCGTGATGCCGATACTCTCCGCAAGAGTCACCTGCGCGTCTCGCTCCTTCGCGATCACCTCCTCCAACTCGAACATGGCCTGCGCCGCCTGCTGCCGCGCGAGGGCGAGCTCGGGGCGAGTGGCGAGCCCGCTTGTCAGCCGGCTCTCCGTCGCCTCCTGCACCGCGCGGGCGGCGTCGAGTGAGCTCTGAGCGACCGCGATCCGGGCGCGGATGCTGGTAAGACCGTAGAAAGCGCGCTGCACGGCGAAGACAACCTGCTGGTGCTTGCGGTTGAACCCGAGGTTCGCGGCCAGGAGACGCTCCTTCGCGGCGTCCCGAGCGCTCCCGCGACGCCCGAAATCGAGCAGCAGCCAGCGCAGATTCAAGCTGGGAACCGCCTGGGCCAGGTCGAAGCGGAAGAAGCCGTCGGAGACGAGGTTCTTCGGGAGGGGAACTCCCACACTCTTGTAGCCGCCCAGAGCCGCGATCGCAAGCACCGGAAAGTATTCGCTTTCCACGAGGCCGACGGCGAGCGCGGCCCGGCGGGCCCCTTCCCACGCCACGCGTGTCTCGGGATTCACGCGTTGCGCGAGGTCGATCAACTCCGGCAGTTCGTAACGCTTGTTCGAATCGATGCGGGGGGCCTCGGTCGATTTGAGCACCCCGACGTAGTCGCGGAGGTCAGGGGATCGCCAGTATGTGCTCGGCGTCGGGGCGACCTGACGGCTGAACCGCTCGGGTATGGCCGTGGCGGGCGGCGGTTCCGGGCGCGACTCCTGCGCGGAAGCGGCTTGCGCGCCGCAGACCAGGAGCATCGCCGCCGCCGCCGCGGCCACGCTCGCCATCGGTCGTCGAGAGCTGAGAGAGGCGGTCATCATGGTGTTCTCGGCCAGAAGATTGGCACCGGCTACATCTTCGGGCGCATGATGCCAAGCTTCTTCATCCGGAATTGCAGGGTGGATCGGTTCATGCCCAGGCGAACGGCCGCACCGCGCGCGCCGGCGACGACCCAGTTGGTGTCCGTCAGGGTCGCGACGATGTGAGCGCGCTCCGCCTCCTCCAGCGTCTGCGCCGGTCCACGGGGCTGGCCGCCAGTCGCCCGCACGTCGAGATCGCCGAGGGGAACGTGCAGAACCGGCCCGGGCGACAGGATGACCGCGCGTTCCATCAGATTCTGCAGCTCTCGCACGTTCCCCGGCCAGCGATAGCGCGTCAACACCTCCATCGTCTCCGACGGGATCGTTTCGATCGCCCGCTTCATCCGCCGAGCGTAATGTTCGACGAAATGCCGCACGAGCAAGGGAATGTCTTCCGGACGCTCGTGCAGGGGCGGCATGTGAACGGGAAAGACATTGAGACGATAGAACAGGTCGGCCCGAAATCTCTTCTCCTCGACGAGCGCCGCGAGATCACGGTTCGTGGCCGCGATCAGTCGAGCGTCCGTGCGGAGCGTGCGGCCGCTTCCCAATCTCTCGAACTCCCGCTCCTGCAGCACGCGGAGGAGCTTCGTCTGGAGATCGAGGGGAATCTCGCCGACCTCGTCCAGGAAGATCGTCCCGCCGTCGGCCAGCTCGAAGCGGCCGATGCGCTGCGCGATGGCCCCGGTGAAGGCGCCCTTCTCGTGGCCGAACAGCTCGCTCTCCAGCAATCCCGTCGGGATCGCGGCGCAGTTCAGCTTGACGAAAGCCTTCGAGCGCCGCGGGCTCAGGTTGTGAATCGCGCGCGCAATCAGCTCTTTCCCCGTCCCCGTCTCGCCGTAGATCAGCACCGTCGAATCGGTGGGCGCCACGGTCTCGACATTCCGTAGCACGCGGCGCAGCACCGTGCTCTTGCCGACGACTTCTTCGAAGTTTCGCTCGGTCCGAACTTCGTCCCGCAGATAGACTCGTTCCTCGGCGAGCTTGTCCTTCAGGCTGCGAATCTCGCCATAGGCCAGGGCGTTCTCCACGGCGACCGCGATTTGATTGGCGACCTGAATCAGGAAATTGACTTCGTCGTCCGTGTACATCGTGTCGTCGCGGCGGCGGAGTCCGAGCGTGCCGAGGATGCGGTGCCGGCTCGCGAGCGGAAGCACGCAGCCGACCTTGAACCCGAGCTCGAGCCACTTCGGATTGACCTCGAGCCCGCTCTCGAGAACGTCTTCTATCCTGCCGACCCACGGCTTTCCGGTCCGGAACACCTGCGCGGCGATCGTGCCCTGCGCGTCAATCAGCTCGCCCTCCTGCAGGAGGTCGCCGCCATCCTGGATGTCCAGAGCGTAGGCACGGAGATGGCCGGCGTCGGCGTCCGGCAGCGCGACAACCGCCGAGTCGGACCGCATGATCCGCCGCGCACTCCTCATCACCGCGGTCAGGACGTCGCGCAGCTCGAGGTTCGACACCAGCGAATTCGTGAGCTCGAGCAGGAGGGTCAACCGATCGTGCTCCTCGCGCAGCTGCTCATGGCTCAGGGCGTTGTCGAGCGTGACCGCTACCGCGTCCGCGACGATGGCCAACAGGTCGACGTCGTCGTCGGAGTACGCGTTGGCGCGTCGCGAGGCGATCTCCAGCGTTCCCAGCGCCCGGTGAGGCGTCGTCAGAGGCACCGCGCAGGTCGACAGCAGGCCGAGAGCCGTGAGGTCAGCAGGGACCTCGTCATCCGTGCGCGAGATGGCGCACTCGGCATCGAGCTCGTGCCACCAAAGCGTGCCGGAAACGCTTCGATCCCACGCGAGACTCACGCGATCGAAGGCCAGCAGCGGTCGCAGGGCGCTGGGAAGGGCCCGCAGCAGGTCCTCGACGCTGCGTTGGCCTTTCAAGGCGTGAAGGATCCCGAGCGTCATGACCGGACCTCCTGCGCGCGGGTACGCTGCCTGGATTGCGCGCTGAGCGGTGAGGATACGACCCGCTGAGATCCGAAGCGTGACCGCTCGGTAGTTTTTCGGTAGAGAATCGGTGTCCATGTTGGCGGAAGAGGTTATCGGCAGCGTCGCTTGAGGTGGCGGCATCATGTCCTCCCGAAGCCGTGCTGTGGATCGTCTTCGAGCCTGATTCGTCGTGAAAACGCCTTAACCTCATGCCTGTCACTCCCCGTCCGCCTCGATGGTCCCGTGCAGGCGCTTCTTCAACTCAGCCGACGCATGCTGCAGCGCCGAGCGAACGCCGGCAACGTGGCGGATCGGATTGAGGAGGCCGTAGTCGTGAATGAGGCCGTTGTAGCGCGTCGATGTCACGTTGACGCCGGCCTGGTCCAGCTTGCGCGCGTAGGCTTCGCCTTCGTCGCGCAGTACGTCCATTTCGGCGGTCTGGATGACCGCCGGCGCAAGGCCCTTGAGCCGCTCGATCGAGGCCTGTAAGGGCGAGGCGTAGACGTCTTGGCGCTCTCGCGGGTCGGTCGTGTAGCTGTCCCAGAACCACTTCATCATGTTCCGGGTCAGGAAATGGCCTTCGGCGAATTGGTCGTACGACCCGGTGTCGAAGGCCGCGTTCGTCACCGGCCACAAGAGCACCTGACACCGGAGGCTCGGCGAGCCCCGGTCTTTGGCCATCAAGGCGACGACGGCGGCCATGTTTCCGCCGACACTGTTGCCAACGACCGCCAATCGCCCGCCATCGACCCCGATCTCCTTGCCATGGGCGGCGACCCACGTGGTCGCTGCATAGGCCTGATTGACGGCAACCGGGTATCGAGCCTCGGGCGAGCGATCGTACTCGACGAAGACGGCGGTCGCGCCCGATCCCGCGACGAGGTCACGCACGAGACGTTCGTGCGTCGGAAAGTCCCCGAGCACCCAGCCTCCGCCGTGGAAGAACATGAACACCGGAAGTGGCTCCGTCGCGCCCGCTGGGCGTACGACGACCAGCTTCACGGTCTGGCCGTGACTATTGATTATCTGTTCCGTGACGTCCGCCTTCAGAAGGTCGACCACGATCCTCGACTGGGTACTCACCAGCGCCGCGCGCGCTTCTGCCGGAGTCATTTGCTCCATCGCCTTGCCGCCGCCGGCCGCGAGGGATTTCAGAAACACCTGAATGTTCCGCTGGACTCCGGGACTTCCGGCTGGATGGTTCGTCACGCTGCGGCTCCTTTGAGTGCTGGCGACCGATCGTGAGGTGACTCGTGGGACCGACCGTACGAGACGGCGCCTCAAAAGTCTTTGCCGCAGCCTGATTCGTTCTGAAAAGTCCTGAACCGCGGCTGTACAATCCAGGCGCCATGGCTGGACTGCCCGAATATGAGGCAGCGATTGAATTTGGCCGGTTTAGGGTCGTCCGCCACCGCCGCGAGTTGCTGGTCGATGGCCGGCCGGTCGAGCTGGGCGGGCGGGCGTTCGACACGCTGGTGGCCCTCATCGACGCTCACGGCACGGTCCTCGGCAAGGACGACCTCATCAGCCGCGTGTGGCCCGACCGGGTCGTCGAGGAGAACAACCTCCAGGCCCAGATCTCTTTGCTTCGAAAGGCGTTCGGCCCCG
>QHTD01000199.1 GCA_003220675.1 Candidatus Rokuibacteriota bacterium
GGGGTTCTCGTCGACGTTGACCTTCATCAGCGTCACCCGGCCTTCCGAGGCCTCGGCCAGTTCCTCGAGGACCGGCGCGATCGCCCGACACGGGCCGCACCACTTGGCCCAGAAGTCAATCATCACGAGACCCTGGGTCGCGACCAGCGCCTCATCGAAGCTCTGCTCGGTCAGGTGCATCGTCTCGGCCACTCCGTGACCCCGGCTCGGGCTCATCGTGCGGATCCTCCTGTCGACTAGGATGGCGGTCGGAACCCGAGAGATTCGCAGATCCAATGCTGACGCATGCACAAGGATGTATCTACATATGATGTGCTTGCCTGGCACGGCCGTGGCTGGTAGCATCACGTCCATGACTCGACGAGGCACCAGGCTGACGACCGGACAGGACCGCGGATGGCTGTCGCCTTGTGTCTGCAACACTCTCCGGATGGTCACTCGCGCGGTGACGCAACTCTACGACGACGTCCTGCGGCCGAGCGGTCTGCGGGTAACTCAGTTCAGCATTCTCGCGACCATCGGGCGCATAGGCGAGGCGAACCTACATCGAAAGGGAGAGGGGCCCTGAAGGTCGCGCGGCCGCTCTGGGCCCAGGCGCAAGACAAGGTCCTCCGCGAATTGGGGACGAAGGCTTGGGCTGACGCGCAACGGCGGCTGAACCACTTGCGTCACGTCGCGGTCAAGAAGCGACGGCTGGGGCGGAAACGAAGGCGCGTTCGGCCGAGCAGCGCGCTGAGAAGAACGAGGCTGTAGACCTCAGAGTGCCCTGGCAATGAAGCCCTTCCGTTTCGGTGTGATCGTCCGGAGCGCGGGATCGCGGGCCGAATGGGTGGACTAGGCGCGCAAGCTCGAAGACCTTGGCTGCTCTTCGCTGACCGTGCCGGATCATCTCGCCGAGACGTTCGCGCCGATGCCGGCGTTGGTCAGCGCCGCAGCCGCTACCGTGGACCTCCTGACCGACGGGCGACTCGAACTCGGCCTTGGCGCCGGGTATGTGAAGTCCGAATACGAGCGGGCGGCGTGCGCTCGCCGGCCGCGTCGCTCGGCTAACGTAGACTGCCTTTCCCCTCATAACCCGAAGGTCGTCGGTGCAAATCCGACCGCCGCAACCAATCGTAGAGCACGAGTTCCGAAGTCGGGTATCATCGCCCCGGACTGAGCTTGACTTGGAGGTTGCCATGCTCAACAACGATCCGACCAACGCCCGGAAGCTTCGCTCCCGCCTGAGCCACCCGATCATCGACGCCGACGGACACTGGCTCGAGTACGCGCCCCTCATGCGCGAGGAATTCCGGCGCATCGGTGGGGACGCCGCGGCCGAGGCCCTGGCGCTCGCCAGCGACCGCATCCCGAGCTCGCTCCGGATGTCCCTGGCCGAGCGGCGGCGGCGTCGGGTAGGCCAGGAGGCCTTCTGGGGGTCGCCGTGTGAGAACGTCCTCGACCGGGCGACGGCGATGCTCCCGCGCTTCCTCTACGAGCGTTTGGACGACCTCGGCATCGACTTCTGTGTCGTCTACCCGACGGCCGGCCTCGGGTATCACCGCCTGCAGGACACGCGGCTGCGCCGTGCGATCTGTCGCGCCTACAACGTGTTCACGGCGGACCAGTTCCGCGGACTCGACGACCGCATCATCCCGGCGGCGATCATCCCGATGTACACGCCGGAGGAGGCCATCGAGGAGTTGGAGTTCGCAGCGCGGCAGCTCGGCTACAGGGTCATGATGGTGGGCGGCCTCATGCGCCGCCCGGTGCCGGCCCTCGCCGAGGCGCATCCCGAGGCCTCGAAGTTCGTCGAGTGGTACGACGTGATCGGCATCGACAGCGACTACGATTACGATCCCGTGTGGGCCAAGTGCCGTGAGCTCCGGGTCGCGCCGAGCTTCCACAACGGCGCGCGCTCGATCCTCCTCCGCAACTCGCCCTCGAACTTCTGCTACAACCACATCGGCCACTTCGCCTCGGCGGGCCACGCGGTCTGCAAGGCGCTCTTCTTCGGCGGCGTGACGCGCCGCTTCCCGGACCTGAACTTCGCGTTCCTCGAGGGCGGGGTCGGCTGGGGCTGCATGCTCTATGCGGATCTCGTCGGGCACTGGGAGAAGCGCAACCGGCAGGCGATCGAGAAGACGAACCCGAACAAGCTCGACCACGCGGCGCTGCTCCAGTTCGCGCAGAAGTACGGTCGGAACGCGGTGGTGGAGGCGGTGCGCCGCGGCGAGGGTCTGGAAGGCGACTCGAACTCGACGCTGACCGGCGGCATCGAGGATCTCGACGACTACTTCCGCTGCAAGATCGAGCGCAGGGAAGACATCCGCGAGCTCTTCGTGACGCGCTTCTACTTCGGCTGTGAGGCCGATGACCCGATCAACGCCTGGGCTTTCAACCGCCGCGCGAACCCGCTGGGCGCCCGCCTCAACGCGATCTTCAGCTCGGACATCGGGCACTTCGACGTCCCGGACATGGCGGCGGTCGTTCCAGAGGCCTACGAGTTGGTCGAGCACGGGCTGATGACCGACGACGACTTCCGGGACTTCATGTTCGCCAACGCCGTGCGCTTCTGGGGCGAGGTGAACCCCGATTTCTTCAAGGGCACGGTGGTCGAGACGGCAGCCGCCAGCGCGCTCGCGCAGACCCCAGTTCAAGGTGGAGACCGCGACCACCAGTTGGAGGACGCTTAGCCCTTGACGCCGCCCATCGTCAGGCCGGCGGTCATGCGCCGGCGGAACGCGTAGTAGATCGCGACCGGCGGCAACGCGTAGATGATGGCCGTCGCCATCATGTAGTTCCAGGGCGATTGGTCGCTGCTGAGGAACTGCGCGAGCGCCACCGGCACTGTCATGCTCGACTTCGAGGACAGGAGCAGGAACTGATAGAGGTATTCGTTCCAGGCGAGCAGCAGCGCGTAGGTGCCGACCGCGACCAAAGCCGGCGCCATCAGCGGCAGGTAGATCCGCAGATAGACCTGCAGCGGCGAGGCGCCGTCGATGCGCGCCGATTCGTCGACCTCGATCGGGATGCTCCGGGCGTATTCCTGGAAGACGAAGATCGCGTAGGGCGTCGCGAACGCCACCAGGGCCGCGATCACCGACCACGGGTTGTTCGCGAGCCCGTAGTTCTGCATGATCCGGTAGAACGGGATCGCGAGGAACGACGCCGGGATCACGTAGGTCAGCAACGCAGCGTTGCTCACCAGCCAGCCGTGGCGGATGCGCATCCGGCCGATCGCAAAGCTGGTCAGCGAGCCGAACAGCAACGCGAAGAACGTCACCATCGCGCCGATATAGAGGCTGTTGGCGAACTGACGCCAGAAGTGCTCCAGATACCAGTGGCCCTGAGTCAGGACGCCCCAGAAGCTCTCGACCGACGGGACCCTCGGCCAGATGTGGTCGGTGAACACGTCGCCCTCGGGCTCGAGCGAGATCAGCACCATGTTGTAGATCGGCGCAAGCGTCCACACCACGAGCACCACGGAGAGCACCAGCGTCCCCGCGTTGTTCAGGTACCGGCGGCGCCGCACGGTACTGTGCGCCCGCGACGACGCACGGGCTGACACCCTCGCGTCCGCCGCGATCGTGCTCATAGCTGCACCTCCGTGGTGCGGAGCTTGCGCATCAGGACGATCACCAGCGGGATCACCAGCGGCAGCGCCGACATCACGGCCGCCACGCCCAGGCGCGGGTGAGCGATCTCGAAGGCGTTGCGTATGCCGAGCGTCGCCAGCACGTGCGTCGAGTTCGCCGGGCCGCCGCCGGAGACGAAGTTGACGGCGTTGAAGTCGCCGAGCAGGAAAATCGTCGAGAGCAGCGTGCAGATCAGGTAGAGGTTGGCGAGCAGCGGAAAGGTGATGTGGACGAACCCGCGCAGCCCGGTTGCGCCGTCGACCCTGGCGGTGTCGCGGATCTCGAGGGGGATCGCCATCCGGCCGGCGAGCATGATCAGCGTCCAGAACGGCGTCCATTTCCAGATGTGGGCGACGATGACCGCGCCCAGGGCCATCCAGCGGTCATTGAGCCAGGACGGCCCTTCGACGTGGAAGAGCGTATAGAGGACGTTGTTGAGGAAGCCCCACTCGCCGTTCAGCATCCAGTGGATCGAGATATACGTCGAGATCTGCGGCACCGCCCAGGGCAGGACGAAGATCAGCAGCAGCAACTTCATCCACCAGCCCGGGCGCATGAAGAAGCCGGACAGCAGCAGGGCCAGGAACATCTTCACGTTCACGCCGAGTGCGAGGTAGAGGACGGTATTCACCACCGTGCTCTGGTAGATCGGGTCGGCGAATAGCTCCCGGTACAGACTCGCCTCGCTGCCCATCCATAACCCGTAGACCACCGGGTAGGCGACAAAGGCGAGAAACACCACGATGTAGGGCACGACGAAGGCGACCGCCCACGCGTACTCGCCTCCGTGGAGGTTGCCGCGCAGAGAGCGCGAGAGCGTGCGCCGCCAGATGGCCGGGCGGGCGACGTCGACCACCGAGGCGCGGTCGACCGATGCGCGGTCCATCATTCGCCGCTCCGCTCTCACGCGATCTTGTACTTCGCGAAGATCTCCTCGATCCGCTTGAACGCCTTGTCGATCGCCGCGTCCGGTTTGACGCCCTCCTTCGCCACGTCGATCATCGCGATGCTCCACACGTGCTGGGCGTAGACTTCCGCCATCGCCGGGTTGAACACGTAGAAGTCCGGCCTGGTCGGGCCGAGCAATCCCTGGTGGGCGTAGCCCCGCAGGTGCGGGTCTTTCGGGTTCTGCCAGAACGCGCTCTTGGCGAGCGACGGCATGACCGGCAGCCACCGACCCAGACCCAGCTCGATGAACTCGCCGATGACCTTCGGCTGGATGAAGTACTTGAGGAACTCCTTGGCCACCGTGACGTTCTTGGCCCCCTTCGGGATCAGGCCCTGGGTGATCGGGACGATGCTCGGCACGGGCTTGCCCGCATTGTCGTTCGGATAGCCGAAGCCGTGGGTCACGATCTCCTTGTAGTACCACTCGGGGTGCTTGTCCTTGACCGCGACCTCGGTCGACAGCGTACCGTCGACGTCCATCACCATGAGCTTCGCGTGGAACGCGTTGTTGTCGTCCGCGTCGTTCCAGTTGATCGCGCTCGGCGGCACGTAGCCGTCCCTGTAGGCGCCGCCGAGGTAGCCCGCCGCCTTGATCGCCGCCTGCCTGACCTTCGGGTCGTCGAGATGCAGCTTGCCGTCCTTGGTGACGATGTCCTGGCCGCCATAGGCGATCAGGAAGGCGTTGAAGAGGTTGGCGGGGTCGACCCCGTTGGCCGTCACCTGGAAGCCCAGGCCATACACCTTGCGCTCGCCCTGCTTGCGCAGGTTGTCTTGCACCTTCTTGAAGAAGTCGAAGTACGCGTCCCACGTCTTCGGGATGTCCTCGATCCTGAGGCCGGCCTTCTCCACCAGCGATCCCCAGATATGACAGGGGATCGCTGCGGCCCTCAGCGGCACGCCGTAAAAGCTGCGCTTCCGGCTGACGCTGTTGTAGGCCTGGGCGGCCTGCAGGGCCGTTTCGCTGAACTGGGCCTGCTGGGTCTCAACGACGTCGCTGACGTCGAGCCACTTGTCCTGCCAGGCGAACAGCTGGAGGATCTCGTTCGGGTTGGACATCGTCATATCGGGGACGACCCCGCTGGTGATCGCCGAGATGATCTTCTGCCGATGGGGAGCGAAGGGGATGATGCTCAACTCGATCTGATTGCCGCTCGCCTTCTCGTAGTCGGCGACGGCCTTGCGCAACGCCACATCCTCGTCCTGGACGAAGCCCTGCGCGAACCACACGGTCGCGGTGGTCGTCGCCGCCCTGGCGATAT
>QHTD01000155.1 GCA_003220675.1 Candidatus Rokuibacteriota bacterium
CAGACGCTAGGCCCGCGGCTTGACCCACGTTTCCGACCAGGCCAGGCACGCGCTCGACGCCTGCCGGTCGCCGCGCGTTTCCGGCCACGGCCGGCCGCTGGCAAGACGCCCGCTCAGCTCGACCTGCGCCGAACGCGCGGGGAAGAACGTGCTGAACACGCCGATGGGCCGGTTGTTGAAGCCCGGGGGCATGGTGAGGACGAAGGGCTCGATGCAGTCGTACCACGTGAGGCAGAGCCGGTCGGTCGCTGAAACGATCGTTTCGACGGCCGTCGACCGCGGGTCGCCCGCGCGGCCGAACTCGGCCGCGACCACCGGGAGGTTCGTGTCGGCGAACGCCGGGAAGAGAAACGTCTCGATCGTGCGCTGGAGCCACCGCGCCACCGCGGGGTTGTCGCTGTAGATCCGCGCCTGGCCCGCGGTGAGCTCGCTCTGGGCGAAGAGCGCGTGACCCGGACCCGCGGGGCACCAGAGCACGCGCCAGTGGCTGAAGCGGTCGGACTGGGTCTTGCCGCCGTCCTGGCTCAGGCGGATGAACGAGTTCTCGCCGGTCATCAGGACGTCATTCGGATCGACGGGCGGGGTCATGCCGCGGCCACCTCCACGCGCGCGTCGTTGAAGCACGCGCCCTCGGAGATGTCGGCATGGTGCGCGGGGCAGAGCGCCGAGACCGTCTGGCCGCGCTCGCTCGTGGCGAGCCACGCCCCCTTGAGCGTCGCGACAACGCCGCGCACCACCGCGTCGCTGATTCTGAGCGGCAGGCGGATCTCGCCGAGATCGTTCCAGACGCGGACGCGCATCCCGTCATGGAGACCGCGGGCGCGCGCATCGTCGGGATGCATCTCGAGGGGCGGTGGGCCGTCCCCGACGTGGAGCCCACCGAACGTGGACGTGATGCGGCGGTCGGACGCAGGCGAGATCAGGGCCAGCGGGTAGCGCGACTCCACGGGCCGCCAGCTCGGCAGCCGCGCGCCGTATTTTCGCTCCAGGTACGTGGACGCGAGCTCCACCTTCCCCGAGGGCGTCTTCGGGAAGACGTTGCCGAACATCACGGCGTCCTCACCGTCGATGGTCATCGCCAGCGCCTGATCCGTGGGGAGCGTGCTCGGCCGCACGCCCGCGAGGCGCGGGTCGTCGGGGTCGAGGGCGTCGTCCATCAGCTCGGCGTCGCTCGCCCGGAAGATCGGGTCGGTGAAGCCGAAGCGCGCCGCGAGCCGGCGGAAGATCTCGGTGTTGGGCAGCGCCTCGCCCTGAGGCGGAATCACGGGCTCCGCGCGCTGGAGCCAGTGTTGCCCGTAGGCCGGGTAGAGGTCGGCGTGCTCGAAGTGGCTGCACGCGGGCAGGACGACGTCGGCGTACGCGAGGCTGTCGGTCATCACGACGTCCGAGCCCACGACGAAGAGGTCTTCGCGCTCGAGCCCGCGCCGGAGCCGATTCTGGTCCGGGTGAACGACAACGGGGTTGTGGTTGTAGATGAAAACCGCCTTGATCGGCGGTACCAGCGATGCGTCGAGCAGGTGGCGGCCGACGTCGATGATGTTGAGGGTGCGCGTGCCCTCGGGCACGAGGTCCGGGCGCGCCAGACGCCGGGGCGTCTTCGGGAACGCGAAGGACGCGCCGTTGACGAGCCCCCCGCCCGGCACGCCGAACTTCCCGCCGAGCGCGGGCAGCGCGAAGATCGCGCGGATGCCGCTGCCGCCGTTCTGGTTGCGCTCGAGTCCGTTGCCCACGCTGATCGCCGCCGGCGCGAGTGCGTGGTACCACTCGGCGAGCGCGCGGATGTCGCCCTCGGACACACCACAGACGCGCGCGGCTTCTGAAACGCTCCAGCGACGCGCGAGAGCCATGAACTCCTCGAACCCCTCGACGTGGCGCTCGACGAACGCGCGGTCGATCCCGTCCCGGCGCTCGAGCTCGGCGGCGACGGCCCAGGCCAACACCACATCCGTCCCCGGCCGGAGCGCGATGTGGAGATCGGCCCGGCGGGCGATCACCGTCCGCCGTGGGTCGACGACGACGAGCCTCGCGCCCGCCTTTCGCGCGCGGTTGATGAGCGGCATGAGATGGAGATTCGACCACGTGACGTTGTTGCCCCAGACAATGATCAGCCGGGCGTGAGCGATCTGCTCGGGCCGGATGCCGGGGACTGAGCCGAAGGTCCCGACCCACGCCTCGGTGCGGATCCCGCCGCAGAGCGGCCGACGATCGAGCAGGCTCGCGCCGAGCTTGTGGAAGAAGCGGAGGTCCATCGACCCGCCGGCGAGCATGCCGTGCGGGCCCGCGTAGTTGAGCGGCAGGATCGCCTGCGGGCCGTGCTCGGCGACCACCGCGGCGAACCGCTCGTGGACCAGGTCGAGCGCCTCGGCCCACGTGATGCGCGCGAAGCGCCCCTCGCCCTTGGCGCCCACGCGCCGGAGCGGCGTGCGGAGGCGGCCGGCGCCGTGGACGAACGCCGGGTATGCCTCGGGCACCTTCGCGCAGAGCACGCCGCCGGTGTACGGGTTCGCGTGCGAGCCGCGGATGGCGACGATGCGGTCGTCCTCGACCGTGACGGTGAGGCTGCACGTGTCGGGGCAGTCGAGAGGGCAGACGCTCGGTCGCTCGACTCTCACGGCCGCCATCGTACTAGAACCGACCGTCTCCGAGAAGGGAGGAACGCGCTACGGCGTGGGCGCGAGGCCGGCGATGTAATGGGCGAGATTTTCGATGTCCGCCTCGCTCAGCGGCTGGACTGCCATCGTCATCGTCCCGTCGAGGTCAGCCGCAGTCTGAGCCTTGTAGGCGCGGAGCAACCTCAGGAGGTACTCGAGGTCCTGGCCGGCGAGGCGCGGCACCTGCTGCTGGCCGCTGAGGTCCGGTCGGTGACACGAGGTGCAGTAGTTGGCGGCCGCGAGCCGCTGCCCCGCGGCGGCCTTCGTCGCGTCCACGGCCTGTGGCCGCCCGCGCGGGGGGAGGGTCGCGTAGTAGGCAGCCAGATCCGCCATGTCCGCGTCGCTGAGGTTCGCGGCGAAGGGCGACATCCCCGGGTCCTTCCTACGCCCGTCCCTGAACTTGATCAGCTGCCAGTGAGTGAAGAACACCGGCTGTCCCGCCAGCGACGGCATGCCCGGGAGGGTCGCGTTCCCATCCGGGCCGTGGCAGGCCGCGCAGGGCACGGCTTTTCGCCGTCCAGCTTCCAGGTCGGCGGCCTGCAGCGGCGCGATGCCCGTCGTCGCCGCCAGGGCGGCGACGAGCGCGGCGCCGGCGAGTGATCGGAGTCGTCTCAGCGCTGGTAGGTGATTCGGTAAATCGCCCCCGCGTAGTCGTCGGACACCAAGAGCGACCCGTCACGCATCTCCTGCACGTAGACCGGCCGACCCCAGATCTGATCGCCCTGGAGCCAGCCCTCGGCGAACGCCTCGTACTTGGGCACGTCGGCGGTGCGGAGAGTCACCATCATCACCCGGAAGCCGATCTTCTGGGAGCGGTTCCAGGAGCCGCGCTGGGCGAGGAACGCGCGGTTCTTGTATTCCCCTGGGAACATCGAACCCGTATAGAAGTGGACGCCGTTGCCAGCCACGTGGGGTCCCGTCTTGATGAGCGGCGGGGCGAACTCGCTGCAGGCGCGTCCCTTGCCGTACTCGGGATCGGGGATGTCGCCCTGGTGGCAGTACGGATACCCGAAGTGCAGGCCCTTCCGCGGCGCGTGGTCGAACCGGTCGCTCGGCACGTCCTCGCCCAGCCAGTCGCGCCCGTGGGTGGTGAAGTAGAGCTCCTTCGTCACCGGATGCCAGTCAAAGCCCACGCTGTTGCGGACTCCGTGGGCGTAGTACTCGAACCCGGTGCCGTCGGGATTGACACGGGAGATGTTGGCGTGCGTGTCTGGCGGCATGCAGATGTTGCAGGGCGCGCCGATGTTGAAGTAGAGCTTGCCATCGGGCCCGAAGGCCAGGTACTTCCAGCCGTGCGGCAGGTCGCGAGGCAGGACGTCATAGACGACCTTCATGTCGGGCGGATTGTCGAGCCGGTCCTCGATCCCCTCCATCTTGGTGATCCGGGAGACCTCGGCGATGTAGAGGGTGCCGTCCTTGAACGCGACGCCGTTTGGCAGGTTGAGGCCTTTGGCGATCGTCTTGACCTCACGCGCGGCGCCCTTGTCCACCACCGCGTAGACGTTGCCGGCCACGCGGCTCGAGACGAACAGGGTGCCCTTGTCGCCCCAGGTCATGGCCCGGGCGTTGCTGATCCCGTGCGCCCAGAGGGAGACCTTGAACCCGGGCGGGACCTTGATCTTCTCGATAGGAATCTCGCCGGGCGCCTTGGGCGCCGGTGGCTGGGCGATGGGCGCCAGCGGCGAGTCTGCCAGCTCACGCGGCTGGCCCTGCTTCCAGGTGGGCGGGGCCTGCTGGCCGAGGGTGAGCGAAGCAAGCGCGAGCACGACGCCGAGCGCCAGTGCGAGCGATGTCAGGGTGATGCGCCGCATGGTGAGCCTCCCCTCGAGGATCGAGCGGACCCTCTTCGCGGCCCGGACGATACGTCCCGGGCTCCTGGTTTGTCAAGGCGGGCCCACTGGACTGGCCCCGTGGACCCGACCGTACGACCACCCGCCTCGACGCGTTGACTCCGGCCGCAGTCACGTGTAGCATCCTCGCCCTACGAGGCGGTACCGTTGATGACAATCCGCACGCTCCTGTTCTTCGCGCTAGGCCTCTCGACTTTCGCGTCTGCGGCCGCTGCCGCCGACGTCATCCTGCTCCCGCCGCTCGAGATGAGGGCCTCGCAGCCGCTCGCGCCGCCCTCCTACGGGTACACACCGCTGCCGTCCTATCCGGCGGCCGCGCGCGAGCAGCGGGTCGAGGGCGTCGTCGTTCTTTCCATCCTGGTCGGCGTGGACGGCCGCGTCGTGGACGTGAGCGTCGCCGCCTCCTCGGGCTCGCGGGTCCTCGACAACGCTGCGTTCAGCGCCGTAAAGAAGTGGACGTTCGTGCCCGCCCGTCGCGGCCCGCGCGCCGTGGAGAGCGTGGTGGAGGTCCCCGTGAAGTTCGCGCTGAGCCGCGAGTGACAGCCTGCTAGACGCCCGCGAGACCGGACCGAATCGCCTGGACGAGCGCGCGACCAAGAGCCGTGAGCGCCTGAACCTGCCGCGCTTCTTTAAGTTCGCCGTTCGCATCGAAGGCGTCCTTGGCGTAGGCGACAAGGACGGTCCTGGGGACGACCCAGACGTTGATGGCGCTGAGGCAGATCCTCAGGTTCATTTGGCTCCGCGCCGTACCCTGCGCTCCGGGCGTCGCACCGAAGGACGCCGCGACCTTCCCGCCGAAGACGTTGGGGGGGCGTGACCCCCAGTCGATCGCGTTCTTCAGGACGCCCGAGATGCCGTGGTTGTACTCCGGCGAGGCGATGAGCAGTCCTTCGCACTGCTTGATCCTTGCGCGCCAGGCCTCGACCGGCTCTGGGAACGAGCCGCTCGCCTCGAGGTCGCCGTTGTAGAGCGGGAGCGTGAGGTGCTCAGGGCCGAGCTCCTCCACGTCGCCGCCCGCCTCCCGGGCCCCGAGAATCGCGTATCGCAGCAACATCCGGTTGAAGGAGCCTTTCCTCAGGCTGCCCGCGAAGGCCAGAATCCGTGGCTGGCGCTCGATCATCGTCCCCACACTGTAGCCCACCCCCCCGGGGTGTCCGCCCAATTCAAGGGGCTTGACGACACCCTTCGACTCCTGTACCGTTACGCCGCCTGGATCGAGTGCAGTGACTTCAAGGAACCGGGAGGTACGAGCCATGACGTGGGAAGCGCCGGCCTTCGTCGAAGTGAAAATGGATGCCGAGATCAACTCCTACCAGCCCGACAACTTCGATCGCGAGCCGGACGACCGCTTCTAACGCCTAGCTCGCCGCATCCGCTCGCCCGGCTCTTCCCGTATCGCCGCGGGAAGGGCCGGGTCGGGTTCCAGGGGGGCTCGTGCGCATCCGGGTACTTGGCTCTGCGGCCGGCGGCGGGTTCCCGCAGTGGAATTGTGGCTGTCCGAACTGCCGTGGGATCCGT
The DNA here is from genome assembly GCA_003220675.1 of Candidatus Rokuibacteriota bacterium. Taxonomy (GTDB): domain Bacteria; phylum Methylomirabilota; class Methylomirabilia; order Rokubacteriales; family CSP1-6; genus 20CM-2-70-11. Next base: position 6,020 of record QHTD01000155.1, read on the forward strand.
GAAGGCACGGTGGCGGCCGTGGCGCGGAGCCAGGAATCGGTCGCGGTCGGCACCGATCGCCAGGGCTGGTTTCTCCTGAACGCCTCGCCCGAGATCCGCGCGCAGATCGAGAGCTTTCCGCCGCTCCACCCGCGCGACCGTCGCCACTCCCCGATTCAGGCGCTCCTGCTCACGAATGGTGACCTCGACCACTGTCTCGGGCTCCTCTCGCTCCGGGAGTCGCACCCGTTGGCGGTCTACGCGACCGAGCGCGTGCGCGTCGGCTTCACCGAGCGCAACGTGCTGTATCGAACGCTCGAGCGCTTCCCTGGCCAGGTCACCTGGCGGACCCTCAAGCTCGGCCGAGAGGAGGCGTTGCTCGGCGTCGACGGCCGCGAGAGCGGGCTCGTCGTGGAGGCCGTGCCCGTGCCTGGAAAGCCGCCCGTGCACCTCGAGGGGCTCATGCCGCCCGATCCCGAAGACAATGTGGGCTTCAGGATCCGCGACGAGTCGACCGGGCGCGCGCTGACGTACGTCTCGGGTGTGGGCGCACTGACGGAGTCGGTGCGCCAGGCCCTCGAAGGCGTTGACTGCGTCTTCTTCGACGGCACGTTCTGGTCGAGCGACGAGCTGCGCAGCCTCGGCCTCGGCGAAAAGCGCGCCGAGGACATGGCCCACCTCCCCGTCGGCGGTCCCTCCGGCAGCGCCAGGCAGCTGGCGAAGCTTGGGGCCCTGAGGAAGATCTACATCCATCTCAACAACACGAACCCGCTGCTGCGCGACGACTCCCCCGAGCGCGCGACCGTCACAACGGCCGGCTGGGAGATCGCCTACGACGGGATGGAGATCACGCTGTGACCGACGGAGCCCTCCGCGCGCCGCTGCCGAGAACGGAGCTCATCGAGTGGATCCGGCGGGAGGGCGAGCGCCGTTACCACGACCACCATCGCTACCACGCGCTCATGCACGACGGCAAACTGACCAGGGTTCAGCTCCAACAGTGGGTGCTCAACCGCTACTACTACCAGACGCGGATTCCGGTCAAGGACGCGATCATCCTGTCGAAGTCGGACGATCCGGCGTTCCGGCGGATGTGGATCCATCGCATCCAGGACCACGACGCCGAGGACGGCGGGCTCGAGCTCTGGCTCCGGCTCGCCGAGGGGGTCGGCCTCGAGCGTGACGAGGTCGCCAGCTGTCGGTCGGTGCTGCCCGGCGTCCGCTTCGCCTGCGACGGGTACGTCGAGCTCGTGCGCGAGCGCAGCCTCGTGGAGGCGGTGGCCTCGTCGCTCACGGAATTCTTCGCGCCGGACCTGATGCAGAAGCGCGTGCTCGCCTGGGAACGTCACTATCCGTGGGTGAGCCGCGACATGCTCGAGTACTTCCGGTCCCGCGTGCCGCGCGCGCGTCGCGATTCGGAGGAGGCCATCGACTACGTCGTCGGCCACGCGACCAGCTACGAGCTCCAGGAGCGGTGTGTGGCCGCGCTCATCCGCAAGACCGAGGTGCTGTGGCACCTACTCGACTGCGTGTACGCGGCGTACATCGAGCCCGGCTGGGGACCGGCGGGCGCCCGCGCGTGATCGCCCTGGACAGTCGGCCGCGGCTCGCCGCAAAAGCGCGGATCCGCTTCGATCGAAAGACCGCGCGGTATCTCCTGCTGTACCCCGAGCGCGGGCTCGTCCTGAACCCGACCGCCGCCGACGTCGCGAAGCTCTGTACCGGCGAGCACACGGTCCACGCGATCGTCGAGCGCCTGGTGGAGAAGTACGCGCCCCAGCCGCGAGACGGGGTGGAACGCGATGTCATGTCGTTCCTCGCCACGCTCACCGAGCGCGGACTGATGCAGGCCGACCCGTGAACGACGAGCACCGTCCGTATACGCTCGTCGCCGAGCTCACATACCGATGCCCGCTCCGCTGCGTGTATTGCTCGAACCCCCTGGATTACGGCCGTCACGTGGACGGGCTCGACACGGCGGAGTGGCTCCGCGTCTTCCGCGAAGCCGAGGAGCTCGGCGTCGTCCAGCTTCATCTCACGGGTGGCGAGCCCCTCGTTCGCGACGATCTCGAACCGCTGGTCGAGGGAGCCCGGGCGCTCGATCTCTACACGAACCTCATCACGAGCGGGATCCCCCTGAGCCGCGAGCGTCTCGCACGCTTCCGTTCCCTCGGGCTCGACAACGTGCAGGTGTCGATCCAGGACATCACGGCGTCGAGCTCGGATCGCATCGCGGGATCACGCGTCTTCGACCGGAAGCTGGAAGTGGCGCGCTGGGTCAAGGAGCTCGGGTTCCCCTTGACGATCAATACCGTGCTGCATCGCGACAACCTCGATCACGTCGAGGAGATCGTCGCGCTGGCCGAAGCGCTGTCGGCGGATCGCCTGGAGCTGGCCAACACGCAGTACCTGGGTTGGGCGCTTGCGAACCGGCGCGCCTTGCTGCCGACTGCCGCCCAGCTGGATCGAGCGCGACGGGCGAGCTCGGCGGCCCGCGCGCGGCTGCGAGGCAAGATGGAGATCGTCTTCGTCATGCCCGACTACTACTCCGAGTTCCCGAAAGCATGCATGGACGGCTGGGGGCGTCGGTTTGTCGTTGTCAGCCCCGACGGCCTGGCCCTGCCCTGTCACGTGGCGCACACGCTGCCGGGACTGGTTTTCGAGAATGTCAAGGACCGCCCTCTCGAGGCGATCTGGTGCGACTCGCCGGCCTTCAATGCCTTTCGCGGCGAAGCCTGGATGCCCGAGCCCTGCCGGAGCTGTGAGCGGCGCGCGATCGACTTCGGCGGCTGCCGGTGCCAGGCCTTTCACTTGACGCGAAACGCCGCGGCCACCGACCCGGCGTGCTCGTTGTCGCCCGACCACGGGCTCATCGAGGCCGCGCGCGAGCAGGCGCTCCGGGCGCCATCCGACGGCTTCGAGTACCGGGCGCCGCGGTCGGCCGTACGGACGTGACACGACGCGTGGACGTCAGCGCCTGGATTCTCACCGGGCTTCTCTTCGTCGCTCTGCTCGCCGCCTTCGCCAAGGACCCGGCGCTGCCAGTGCGCGGCCTGCTCGCAAGCAGCAAGCTCGCGAGGAGCGTGTGGCTCGAGCTGCTCCTCGGCTTCCTGCTCGCCGGCCTCCTTGAGGTTCTGATCCCCCAACCCGTGCTCTCTCGCTGGCTCGGGGCGGACCGCATGGGGCAAGGCATCCTGGTCGGTTGGGTGGCAGGTCTGGCAATTCCAGGCGGGCCGTACCTGCTCTTTCCCGTCGTGGCGAATCTCTTTCGGAATGGTGCCGCGCCGGGACCGCTTATCACGCTGCTCACGGCCAAGACGCTGGTGAGCCCGATCCGGATGCTCACCTACGAGGCGCCACTGCTGGGCTGGCCTCTGACCCTGGCGCGCTTCCTTCCCGGCGTTCTCCTGCCTCCCGTGATGGGCCTGATCGGCCAGTGGCTGTTCGGGCTCTTCAGCAAGAGGTAAGCGCAGACGACGCGACCCTGGTGAGGGAGTAGAATGAGTCGCCGATGAAGACACGCGACCTGCACGTCGAGAGCATCCGCCCCCTCCTCCCGCCGGCGATCCTGCTCGAGGAGCTGCCGCTCAGCGAAAAGGGCTCGCTGGTGGTCGGCCGCACCCGCAAGGAGGTCACCCGCGTCCTGCGCGGCGAGGACGACCGCCTGCTCGTCATCGTCGGTCCCTGCTCCATCCACGACCCGGTGGCCGGGCTCGACTACGCGCGCCGGCTGAAGAAGCTGGCCGACGAGCTCGGCCACGACCTCCGGATCGTGATGCGCGTCTACTTCGAGAAGCCGCGCACCACGGTGGGCTGGAAGGGGCTCATCAACGACCCGCACCTCGACGGCTCCTTCGCCATCAACGAAGGCCTCCGTCTCGCGCGCCGACTCCTGCTCGACCTGGTCGAGCTCGGCCTCCCCTCGGGCTGCGAATTCCTCGATCCGATCACCCCGCAGTTCATCTCGGACCTCGTCATCTGGGGCGCGATCGGCGCGCGCACGACGGAGAGCCAGGTCCATCGCGAGCTCGCCTCCGGCCTGTCGATGCCCGTGGGCTTCAAGAACGGCACGGACGGTGGTGTCCAGATCGCAATCGACGCCGTACGCGCGGCGGTCCATCCGCACCGCTTCCTGGGCGTCACGGAGCAGGGTCTGGCGGGCATCGTGTCGACCCGCGGCAACCCTGACTGCCACGTCATCCTGCGCGGCGGCGTCAACGGGCCGAACTACGACGCGATCAGCGTGCAGAAGACGCTCGCCGCGCTCCGCGACGCCGGGCTTCCCCCACGGCTCATGATCGACACGAGCCACGGCAACAGCGACAAGGACTACCGGCGTCAGCCCCTGGTCGCGCACGACATCGGGGCCCAGGTCGCTCAGGGCGAGGGCGGGATCGTCGGCGTGATGATGGAGTCCTTCATCAGCGACGGGCGCCAGGACCTCGAGGACTCGAGGCGACTCGCGTACGGTCAGTCCATCACCGACGCCTGCATGGGATGGGAGATGACGGTGCCGGTGCTCCGCGAGCTCGCCGCGGCCGTGCGGGCGCGGCGCTCCGCGGCCGCGTAACGGACCCACCCGCTGGACTACGACAGGACGCGCCTTCCCGAGGTCTACGCCCGTGCGCGCGAGCCTCCAGGCGATCTCGGACGTGGCGTTCGCGCAAGGACTCGCCAAGTTCAAGACGCGCTGCCACGCGGCCGGCGGCGGGCCGATCTACGAGCCGGTGGAGCTCTTCGTCTTCAGCCGGACGTGATGTTAGCGCGGTGTTCCTCTCGCTGGTCTATCACCACTTCGGCGCGCCATCCACGGCACTCGCCGAGCTCGGGCGTGTCGCGAGACCGAGGGGCCACGTGATGGTGAGACAGGTAATGCGCGAGTCGGTCGACGAATACGAGCACGCTCGATTCTTCCCCGAAGCGCGCGCCCTCGATCTCGAGCGTATGCCCTCGCGCGACGGGCTGGTCCAGTCGTTCCAGGCGCACGGATTCTCCCGCCGTGGGCACCGGATCGTCCGCCACCTCTTCGCGGCGAGCTACGACGACTACTACCGGAAGATCAGTCTTCGCGGGCTCTCGAGCCTCCAGGCGATCTCGGACGTGGCGTTCGCGCGAGGACTCGCCAAGTTCAAGACGCGCTGCCACGCGGCCGGCGGCGGGCCGATCTACGAGCCGGTGGAGCTCTTCGTCTTCAGCCGGACGTGATGTTGGCGCGGCCGTGCGGGCGCGACGCGTGCCGTGAGGCGCGCGACGACCGTCGGAGTGGGGGGCGAAGCCCTTCTCCGAGTCAACTAGGCGGACGTGACGTTCGCGGCGGCCTGGAGGTCGCCCGGCACGGTCCGCCGCTCGATCCCCGGGTTGCGGAGGTCGACCGTGACTCGGAGCGCGTGGAGGCCATGAACGCCCTGGAGCTCGTCCAGCTCGACGTCCTCGACCGCGCCGGTGAGGTAGCCGAGGTTCTGGAGGTACTCGATGTAGCCGCGGTACTCAGTCGCCTCAGCGCGCTGCGCGTAGACGATCGCGATCTTCCCCGGCTGGGTGAGGCGTTCGCTCGTGCCTTTGATGACCGCCTTGTCGATCCGCTTCTTGACGATCTCGTAGCGAATGTCGTAGGCGCCGTCCACGTCGAACCGCTTCTCGTCGAATCGGAACCTGATCGAGAGCGGCGCGTGCTGGACGAGGACGAGGTGCGTGGTCTCGAGCGGCACGGGAAGCTGGTCCCGGAGCTGGTGGGCGCGGAGCGCGATGCCGCAGATGACCATGAGCTGCCAGAGCCGGAGACTCCGGAGGTAGAGGGAATCGAAGCGGCCGTCCTCGAGGAGCGAGGCGCCGACGTAGATCTGGTGGTCCACGCCGTCCGTCTTCTGCTTCTCGAAGTAGTGCGGGAACATCCCCTGCGCCGTCTGGTCCTCGAGGTCGAGGTACGACGAGATCGTGTCTGCGATCCGCGTCACGCTCTCCTCGAACAGCTTCCGCCGCGCGTAGACCGTGCCGAAGCGCGGGTCGAGCGTGGTGCGATAGGCTTCGATCCGCTCCCGGACCGCCGGGCCAAATCCCTGGAGATGATCGAAGAGACGCTCGACATCCCCGCGGAGGAAGGTGATCACCGAGACCTCGTCGCCCGAATTCAGGTTCTTCTCGATCTTCGCGATGTGCTTGTTCACCCGGTAGAGCAGCTCGTCGAGCGCGGGCAGTCGCGTCGCCGCGTGGGCGGCGTGGACCACGTCCTTCGCGAGCCGGAGCTGCGTCAGCACGTCGGCCTGGATCGCGAGGCTGCGCTCGATCGAGGAGCCGCGGATGTCCGAGAGCGCGTAGAGCGGGTGGACGTGCTCGAAGACGATCGGCTCGAGCTCGGCGCCGGCGTCCGGCGCGTTCCCGGCGCGCCGCTCGAAGTGGTTGAGCACCGCCCTGCGGAAGCGCCACTCCACGACGGGGTGGATGGCCGTGCACTTCTCCTTGATGAGCGCCTGGATCCGGGTGTTCAGCTCCTCCATGGTCCGCTGCACGGCCATGGAGAAGAGCGGCAAGACCTCGTGGAGCTTCGGAAGGTGTGTCGCGTCCAGATCGCCAGGATGGGGCGATTCGAGCTCGAAGGTGCCGATCACCCTGTCCTGGTAGAGGAGCGGCGCGACGACGAGGTTGCGGGCCCCGCTCTGGACGATCTCGTCGTCGACGGCGGTCTTGTCCGGCATCGCGGTGAGGTCGTCGATGACGAGCGGGCTCCCCTGGTGCACCGCGCGCGCATAGACGGACCCCTTGAACTCCTCCTTCGTGTGGTGCCGGGAGTCGGCGAAGATGCAGGCGTGCTCGCTCTTCGCGCCGTAGTTCAGGATCAGCACCTGGTCACCGTTCAGCGCGGCGAGGCCAAAGCGCAGCTCCGGACGGCGGAAGAGCGTCCGGAGCTTCTGCTGGAGCGCGAGGAAGCGCACGTTCGAGACGATCGACTCCTTGTCGATCAGGTCCCGCTTGAGTGACGAGAGCACCTCCTGATCGGTCACCTCGACCGCCTTCAGGATCGCGAAGCCGCGGAAAACGAAGTTCTCTGGCGGCAGGATCTGGCGCAGGAAGTCGGGGTCCAGCAGGTTTTCGTGGAGGCGCCGCCTGACCTCCTCGGTGAGCGGCGGGGTCGGGCGGACGGGCACGACCTCGACGAATCGCAGGTCGAACTGCCCTTTGAAATGGCGATCGAGCCCGGTCGCGGGATCGGCCACGGTGAAGATGAAGGAATAGTCGAGGTCCAGCTCGATGGAGTAGACGCGCGCCAGCACGAGCGCGTAGGCGCGGAGGAGCCTCTTCGCGTTTAGCTTCGACGCCTCGATGCCCATGCGGCCGCGGAAGCCGCCGTCCTCGGCGAGGAGCAGCTGCTCGAACGGCGGCGTGGCATAGAAGCCCGTGACCTCGAACGGTGCCATTGCTGCGCCGTACTCCCGGTCGAGGACCGCCGCCGGGAAGACGGCGGCCATGAGCACATCCACGAGCTTCCGGTGGCGAGCGATGACCGCGAGGTCGGTGATCGGAGACAAGAGTTCCGGCGCCTTTTCGGTCTCCTCGCGGATCGTCCGGGCGAACGTGCCCTCGAGCGACGTGTCGTCGCCGAAGGCCCGTGCCCAAAAGGCGAGCAGCGGCGCCAGGCTCAGCTCGGTCCGGAACGGAATTGGCTTAACCTGGGCGCTGATCGTCGGTTCGAGGCCCGCCGGCCCCGAGGAGAGGTTCTTCGTCGCGCTCGCCATGGCCGCTATTGTAGCAGGCGCCGCAAGTCAGTCGATCAGCTCGAACCCGAGGAGCGCCGAGAGCTCGCGCAGCGCCTGGTCGGGATCCTCCACCTTGATCGTCGTCATCCCCAGCTCGCGCGCCGGCTTGAGGTTGCGGCCGATGTCGTCGAGGAACGCGACGCGCGACGGCGCCACGCCGAGCTCGCGGCAGACGAGCTCGTAGATCCGCGGGTCGGGCTTTCGCAGGCCCACCACCGCCGACTCGACGAAGACGTCGAAGTGGGCGCGAAGCCCGTCCGCGGGACGCCGCCCTTCCGCAACCCAGTTGTTCGTGAGGGCCGCCACGCGGAGCCCGCGCTCGCGGATCCTCCGGATTGCCGCGAGCATCCGCGGCCGGGAGCGACCCGCGTCGGCGATAGCGGCCATGAGGCGCGCGCCGTTCACCTCGACGCCGTGGACGCGGCAGTCGGCCTCGAAAGGCGCAAGGAACGACTCGACCGTCAGCTCGCCGCGTTCGAGTCGCGCCCACGCGCTCGCCTCACCCGCGGCGACGACGGCGCGGTTGATGGTGTTGGGCGGGAGCCCGTGGTCGCGCTCGTAGCGGGCGATCGCGTCGAGCGGCGACTCCTGCACGACGCCGCCGATGTCGAACACCACCGCCTCGATCGCCCGCACGGCGGAATTGTAGCGCGCCCTTGCGTCGTGACCCTATAGTAGAATCCGCCGCCAAAGGGAGGAGCCATGCACTACCGCACGCTGGGGAGCAGCACGCTGGCCGTCTCCGCGACCGGTCTCGGCTGCATGTCCATGTCGGGCGTCTACGGCAAGGGCGACGACGTCGAGTCGATCGCTGTCATCCACCACGCCCTCGACCTCGGTGTGAACTTCCTCGACACCTCCGACATGTACGGCTGGGGCCACAACGAGGAGCTCGTGGGCCGGGCGATCCTGGGCCGGCGACACCAGGTGGTGCTCGCCACCAAGTTCGGCAACGTGCGGAACCCCGACGGCAGCATGGGCGTGAACGGCCGCCCCGAGCACGTGCCACAGGCGTGCGACGCGAGCTTGAGGCGCCTCGGCGTGGACACGATCGACCTCTACTACCAGCACCGCGTGGACCCGAAGGTGCCCATCGAGGAGACCGCCGGCGCGATGTCGAGGCTCGTGGACCGTGGCAAGGTGCGCTTCCTCGGGCTCTCCGAGGCTGCGCCGGCGACGATCCGCCGCGCGCACAAGGTCCATCCGATCACGGCGGTGCAGACCGAGTATTCCCTGCTCTACCGCTCCGAGGCGGAGGAGACCCTGCCCACGCTGCGCGAGCTCGGCGCTTCGTTCGTGGCCTACGCGCCGCTCGGGCGGAGCCTCCTCACGGGACGCGTCACGCGTGTCGCCGACATCCCGCAAGACGACCGGCGCCGCGACCACCCGCGCTTCAAAGACGAGAACCTCGCTCGCAACGTCGAGCTCGTGCGGCGCATCGAGCGGATCGCGCAGGAGAAGAGATGCACCCCCGCCCAGCTCGCGCTCGCGTGGCTCCTCGCGCAGGGCCCGGACGTCGTGCCGATCCCGGGCACCAAGCGCAAGGAACGGCTCGAGGAAAACCTGGGCGCGCTGAAGGTCGAGCTGAGCGCCGAGGACGTGAAGCGCATCTCCGAGGCCGTGCCCGCCGGCGTCGCGGCCGGCGCGCGTTATCCCGAAGCCGCGCTGAAGGCGGTGTACCTGTAATAGCGCCGCGGCTCAGCGCAGCATGAGCGTCATCGATCCCACCGCGCGTCATCGCTTGGCCTGGTCCCGGAGCCAGTGATCGGCCACCTCACTCGCGCTCGCCCACCAGACCCCGCGGTGGCGTTTCATCAAGCGGATCAGCCGACGCAGCATGAGGAGCCTCGACGGGTGGCCGATCACCTGAGGATGGCACGCGAGGTTGAAGAGCCCGCCCCACTCGTAGAAGCCGCGGAACTCGTCGCGCCAGATCCCGAAGATCACCTCCGGGCTCTGCATGGGCCGGGGCGCCAGCCGCGGGTGCATCAGGAAGTAGGGCGCGTCGTCGAGGACCCACTGCACGGGCAGCTCCACGACCGGCGGCTCGCCGGGGTGGAGGTACGGGAAGACGTCATCCATGAGGTTCGAGGAGTGGACCATGCCGTGCTTCCGGACGAGGTCGAGCGTGATGGGCGTCAGCTCCCAGGCGGGAGCGCGGTACCCCCGCGGCTTCACGCCGAGCACGCTTTCGAGCGCTTTCATCCCTTGGTCGAAGGCGGCGCGCTCCTCGTCGGGCTTGGACGGATGCGGCCAGTCGTGCCGGTAGCCGTGGTGACCGATCTCGTGCCCGGCGTCGCGGATGGCGCGCGCCTCGTCTGTGTGGTGCTCGACCACCCAGCCGGGGATATAAAAGGTCGCCCGAACGCCTTCGGCACGGAGGAGGCTGAGCAGGCGCGGGACGCCGACCTTCGCGCCGTAGCGGCCCTGCGACATGACTCCGGGCGAGTCGGCGGTCTTCGGGTCGCGCGAGAGCCACAGCGTCTCGGCGTCGAAATCGAAGGTGAGCATGACGGCGCAGCGCGCCCCCTTCGGCCACGGCGACGACGGCATACGCTTCGTCAAGGTCCCCTCCCTACGCCTTGCCCGCACGCCCGAGAGGCAGGTTGCCCCGGATGATACTCCCGGGACTTATTGGACGCCCGTGTCAGGTCATCGACACTGTCTGGGGTGCGCCCGATCCAGAAAGACGTGTCGGCATTGGAATTTCATGTCGGTACATGGCTTGCTTGACTCCCCAGCGAGGGCGCGCGAAGGAGGGAACGTGATGACGAAGCTTGGCACCTTTCGGCCGGCCCTGCCGCTGACCCCCCTGATCTTGATGGCCCTCTTGACTGTTGGCCAAGCGGCGGACCGGGAGGTGGACGCGCAGGGCGACAAGGAACTGGCCAGACTCACTCAGAAGATCGACAAGACCGCGGCGGACGGGGATGCCGACCGCGTGACCGCCCGGATCGTGGGCGAGTGGAAAGGCACCAGGTTCAAGGTCGACGCCGCGAGTGCTCCCGGTGCGCTGACGCTGCAGGACGTGCAGAACCTCCGCGCCAAGGGGGTCGGCTTCGGGGACATCTCCATTCTGCTCGCGCTCACCGCGAAGCAGCCGAACCCCGCCTCCGCGAAGTCGCTGAGGTATGTCTTCGCCGTGCGCCAGGCCGGGGAAGGATGGAGCAAGATCGCGCGGGACCTTGGCTACAAGACCCTGGGCTCCGTCATCAGGAGCGTGAAGGCGACGGAGAGAGACGTAACACGGTTGGCAGCGGAGCGAGGTCAGAAACCGGAGAGGATGGGTGAGATGGAGAAGCCCGGCAAGCGGAGGTAGTCATGCAGGCAATCCGGCGCGTCAGCGAGCCCATGATTGAGCGCCGAGGGGCGCTCGACAATCGGGTCTGCGTCCGCTTCGGGCTGAACCGCCAGCCTGAGGAGGCCTGGGTCCGCGTTTTCAGGGCCCATGCAGCGTCCAGCGTTCTCAGCGCGACCAACGCACTTTTCGGCGCAAGCGAGGCCTCTATCGAAGTTGCCAAGCCGAGCGGCGTCGCGGAGCTCGCGACGGCCCTGGACTGCTTCATCGAATGTGCGAACCTCGGGCTGAGGTCCTTCCCGGGGCCGGCCCCTGAACGACAGCCGACAGTGTTTCGGGAACAATCCAGAAGACTCGACCGCGCATAGCCGCTCCCATTCATTTGCCGTTGCCATGGATCGCCTTGACACCGGCAGCGCGAGCCGACTAGTCTCGGCTCGCGCTCGATGGACTTCGAGTACTCCCCCGTCCAGCACGCTTTCTACAGGGAGTTTCGCGACTGGCTCACGGCGAACCTCCCTGCCGACCTCTGTCTCGACGATCCAGCCGACGACCGGGTGGCGTCCGATCGGGAGACGTTCGAGCGCCGCCGCGCGTGGCAGAAGACGATGCACGCCGCCGGTTGGGTCGGCATCACGTGGCCGAAGGAGTACGGGGGCCGCGGCGCCGGGCTGATCGAGCGGGTCATCTGGGAGGAGGAGTACGCCGCGGCGCGGGCGCCCGTCCTGCCCGGGAGCATGGGCCTCAACCTCGTGGGGCCCACGATCATCCACTGGGGCACCGACGAGCAGAAGCGCCGCCATCTTCCCGCGATCCTCAATGCCGACGAGGTCTGGTGCCAGGGCTTTTCCGAGCCCAACGCCGGCTCGGACCTCGCGAGCCTCCGGACGCGCGCGGTGGATCAGGGCGATCATTACGTCGTCAACGGCCAGAAGGTGTGGACGTCCGGCGCGCACTTCGCCCACTGGATCATCCTGCTCGCCCGCACCAACCCCGACGCGCCCAGGCATCAGGGGATCAGCTGCCTTCTCGTCCCCATGACGACGCCGGGGATCGCCGTGCGGCCGCTCGTGCTCATGACCGGCCACCACCACTTCAACGAGGTCTTCTTCACCGACGTCGTCGTGCCGAAGACGAACCTGCTCGGCCCGGTGAACCAAGGCTGGCGGGTCGCGACGACCACGCTCATGTACGAGCGTCACGCCGCCGGCGGCCGGAGCCATACGGCGCAGATCGCCCGGCTCATGGCGCTGGCGAGGCGAGTGCCCGTCGACGGGCGGCCGGCGTGGGAGCACCCGTGGGCCCGCCAGCGGCTCGTCCAGCTCGCGATCGACTGCGAGGCGCTCAAGTACACGCGGCTCCGGAGCCTGACGCGCCAGCTCCGCGGAGAGCCGCCCGGCCCCGAGGGCTCCATCCTGAAGCTCACCGGCTCGGAGCTCGGAGTGCGGATCGCCGACGTGGCCGGTGAGCTGCTCGGCATGCACGTGCTGGTGAACCAGCCCTCCGACGTCGTGCCGGACGCGCCGCGGTGGTTCAACCGCGTGCTCGCCGCGCGGCAGTACACGATCTCCGCGGGGACGAGCGAGATCCAGCGCAACATCATCGGCGAGCGCGTGCTCGGCCTCCCCAAAGGATGACCATGGAACTCGACCGCCCGCTACCCAACCCGATCACGCCAGAGGCCAGGCCCTTCTGGGACGGCCTCCGGGAGGGAAAGCTCCTCCTGCCCCGTTGCCAGTCGTGCGGCCACGTCTTCTTCTACCCGCGCGTCCTCTGCCCGCGCTGCCACGCACGCGATATCACCTGGACCCAGGCGAGCGGCACGGGCACGCTCCACGCCTTCGAGATCGCCTACCAGGTCTTCAACAAGGCATGGAGGGTCAAGCCGCCCTACGTGCTCGCCATGGTCGAGCTCGCAGAAGGGCCACGGTTGATGTCGAACCTCGTCAACGTGGAGCCGGATCCCAGGATCATCAAATGCGAGATGCCCGTGCGAGTCGTCTTCTGCAAGCTGACCGACGAGATCACGCTGCCGCTGTTCGAGCCGGCCCGGTGAGCCCCGTGGCGGACCCGCGCGCGCTCCGGAACTCCGTGTGCATCGTGGGAGTGGACGAGAGCGACGAGATCGGGAGCCTGCCCGGGAAGAGCCAGCTCACGCTGCACCTCGAGGCGATCACCAACGCCGTCCGCGACGCCGGGCTCACGATCACTGACGTGGACGGCATCTTCACAGCAGGCCAGCACTCACCCGCGCTGCTCGGCGAGGCGCTCGGCATCACGCCGCGCTACGTGGACGGCACCACGGTGGGCGGTTGCTCCTTCATCATCGAGGTCGGCCACGCGGTGGCCGCCCTGCACCACGGGCTCTGCGACGTCGCGGTCATCTCGCACGGCGAGTCCGGCCGCTCCGGCGTGGGCGTGAGCCCGCGGCGCGACACGAGCCTCAGCGGCCAGTTCGAGGCGCCCTTCGGCTTCGGGGGCGCGCCCACGCTCTTCGGCATGGTCACCACGCGCCACATGCATGTGTACGGCACCACTCTCGAGCAGTGGGCGCAGGTCGCCGTGTCGACGCGCAAATGGGCCATGCTCAACCCGAAGGCGCTCCGTCGCGAGCCGATCACTGTGGCCGACGTGCTGAACTCGCGGCCGGTGGTCTACCCGTTCAACGTCCTGAACATCTGCCTCGTCACCGACGCCGGCGGCGCCGTCGTGCTGACGCGCGCCGATCGCGCGAAGGACTGCGCCAAGAAGCCCGTGTACGTCCGAGGCATGGGCGAGTCCACCGAGCACGTGATGCTGACCCAGATGAAGGACCTCACCTTCAGCGAGGCGACGCGGATCGCGGGCGAGAAGGCGTTCCGCATGGCGGGCGTCGCCCCAACGGACTTCGACCACATCATGCTCTACGACGCGTTCACCTCGGGGCCGCCCATCATGCTGGAGTCGCTCGGCATCGCCAAGCGCGGTGACGGCGTGCACTTCTTCGCGGACGGCCGCTCGACGCCGGGTGGCACGCAGCCGATCAACACCAACGGGGGCGGCCTCTCCTACACGCACTCCGGGATGTACGGCATCTTCCCGATCATCGAAGCGACGCGGCAGCTCCGTGGCGAGTGTGACCAGCGCCAGGTGCCGAACGTGAAGCTCTCGCTGGTCAACGGCATGGGCGGCATGCTCTCCGCCGCCGGCACGCTCGTCCTGTCGAACGAGCGCTAGATCAGCGCCGCGATCGTCTGACCGACCTCGGTCGTCGTCGCCCGGCCGCCGAGGTCGCGCGTCAGCGTCTTGCCTTCCTCCACCACCCGCTCGATCGCCGCGACGACGGCGCGCGCCGCCGCGGCGTGGCCGAGGTGCTCGAGCATCATCGCGCCCGTCCAGATCTGCGCGATGGGATTGGCGATCCCCTTGCCGGCGATGTCCGGGGCGGAGCCGTGCACGGGCTCGAACATCGACGGGCACTCCTTTTCGGGGTTGATGTTGCCACCCGGCGCCAGCCCAATGGAGCCAGCGAGGGCGGGGCCGAGGTCGGAGAGGATGTCGCCGAAGAGATTCGAGGCGACGACGACGTCGAACCAGTCGGGATGCTGCACGAAGTGGGCGGCGAGGATGTCGATGTGGTACCGGGCGGTGTTGACGCCCGGATACTCCTTCGCGATGGCGGCGAAACGCTCGTCCCAGTACGGCATGCTGTGGATGATCCCGTTCGACTTGGTCGCCGAGGTCACGTGACGGCGGGGCCGCCCGATGGCCAGCTCGAAGGCGTAGCGCATGACGCGGTCACAGCCCTTGCGCGTGAAGATCGCCTGCTGGACGGCCAGCTCCTCCGGCGTTCCCCGGTAGAGCCGCCCGCCGATCTCGGAGTACTCGCCCTCGTTGTTCTCGCGCACGATCAGCATGTCGATGTCGGCAGGTCCTCTTCCGGCGAGCGGCGACGTGACCCCCTTGAGCAGGCGCACCGGACGCAGATTGATGTACTGGCGGAAGCCGCGGCGGATCGGGATCAGGAGCCCCCAGAGCGAGACGTGGTCGGGCACGCCCGGGAAGCCAACGGCGCCCAGGAAAATCGACTCGAACTGCCGGAGCTGGTCGAGACCGTCCTCGGGCATCATTCGGCCGGTCTTCGTGTAGCGCTCGCAGCTCCAGTCGAACGTCGTCCACTCGAAATCGAAGCCGAACCGGCGGCCGGCGGCGTCCAGCACGCGCTTGCCTTCGGGCACGACCTCCTTACCGATCCCGTCGCCGGGAATCACGGCGATCCGGTGTCTCATGGCGTCTTCATCTCCGCGAAGACCTTCTTCGCCGTCAGCATCGCCTCCCGGATGATCGGCGCCCCCACGTAGCCCGTCAGGTGGAGCAACACCTCGGTCAGCTCGTCCGCGGTCCAGCCCTGGCGCAACGCCATTCTCAAATGAATGGCCAGCTCGGGCTCGCGCCCCGTGGCCGCGTCCGACACGACGCAGACGAGCGTCCGTGTCTTGAGGTCGAGCCCCGGGCGCGCCCACAGACTGCTGAAGACGGTCTCGGTGGCGAGGTCGATGAACTTGCGCATCCTGGGATCGTCGTACGTTGTGCGCTCCGCCTGCTGCACGTACTCGTCGCCCAGCAGCTGGCGGCGGATTTCACGGCCCCGTCGGTAGGTCTCGCTCTCGGCCATACAGTCCTCCTTGCGCGCTGGAAGAACGGCGAGGCCCTTAGCCTACGCGAAGCCATCGGCAAGTCAAACTGACCCACGACCCGCCGCGGCGGTTGCATGCCCGGCCGCGGGCGGCCTACCATGCGCTCGTGCTCAGATGATGGAGCTCTACGACGAGATCGGCGTCGGCTACAGGAACTCCCGCCGTCCCGACCCTCGAATCGCCACGGCGATCTTCCACGCCCTGGGTGAGGCGGACACGGTCGTGAATGTCGGAGCCGGCGCAGGCTCCTACGAACCCTCGGATCGATCCGTGATCGCGGTGGAGCCCTCGATGACGATGATTCGTCAACGTCCGGTCGGGAGCGCTCCGGCAGTTCAAGCGTCCGCGACCCATCTCCCTTTCCGGAGCGCCACGTTCGAGGCGGCTCCGAGATCGTGGAGATCGATCGCCCGATCTTCCCGTCCATCGAGGAGTTCAGCCGCGCGTTGGGTCGCGTCGATGTCCACACCCTCCCGATTCCCCACGATTGCGTGGACGGCTTCCTCGGGGCTTACTGGCGGCGGCCGCATGCCTATCTGGACGCGAGCGTCCGCAGCGCAATTTCGACGTTCTCCAAGATCCACGCCCTCGAAGCCGGGCTGACCCGGCTCCGTCGCGATTTGCAGGACGGAACTTGGGAGCGTCGATACGGGGATCTCCTCGGGCGGCGGGAGATTGATCTCGGTTACCGTCTTCTCGTTTCCGGCGGTGGGCGCCCACAGGGCTGACCGGATGGCACCAGTGTGTCTGATCGTTGACGCCTTGCCCCTCGAAACCGGTTCAGCGACCATAGGCTAACTGACCGAAAACGCGTATCTCCGCCCCTGCGGGCGTGGTCTGGCACCCTGGTTGCGTCTTCTCGTCGTGGCACACCCATGCCGACGACTGTCCACCAGCGCCAGAACGGCGAAGACGTCTTGGGCGAGACGGAACCGGCGACCCGAAGCGGTGTAGAGCGAGGCGCGACATCCTTGCTCACGCGGCATGCGGTCGGGCTCGCTGCCCTGGTCCTCACGATGGCTTCTGCGTACATGGCATCCCGACCGAACACTCCACAGAACGCTCAAGAGGTCGCGCGCCTGACGGACGATTCAGCCGAGGAAGCGACGGACGAAACTACCGTCGTGGAGATCGAGGCCCACATCAGGGAGATCGCCGTCCGCTACCGCATCTCCCCACGCCTGGTGGCCGCGATCGTCGAGGTCGAGTCCGAGTTCAACCCGCGGGCGGTGTCGCGCAGGGGCGCCCGCGGCCTGATGCAGCTGATGCCGGGAATGGCCTCGAGCCTCCAGATCGAGGACATGTTCGACCCTTACGAGAATATCGAGGGCGGCGTTCGCCTCCTCCGCCGCCTGATGGACCGGTTCCAAGGCAACGTGCCGCTCGTGCTCGCCGCCTACAACGCTGGCGAGCCGGCGGTCCTGATGCACGGCGGAATCCCGCCCTACCGCGAAACTCGCCGCTACGTGGCCCGGATTCTGCGGCGCATCGGCCACGGGGGCCCAAGCCGAATGGAGACGAAGCTCGCGGGACGACTCCCCGAGGTCAGCGCGTTGACCGTGGCGAACCCTGCCCGTATCGACGGGCCGGTGCGCCAAGCGCTCGAGCAACGCGCATTGGAAGAGATCGACCGGAACCCCGCAGCTTCGTCAGGTGAGGAGCCACCGAGCGCCGATGCGTGGCCCAACGCGGCGGAGCCCATCACGGATCTCTCTCGGTCTCAAGACCCATAATCGAAGGAGGAGGTTCAGATGATTGAGCGGATCATGGGTAGATTCCCGGAGGCGTGGCGCGAGCTGATCGAGTTGGCCGCCGCGCCGATCGCCTGGCTTCCAGGGCTCCAGCACATGGCGATCAGGTTCTTTTTCGACTCTCCGTCCGGCTGGGCGGCGACCGCCAAATTTGTCTTCCTCCTGTTGCCCATACTCCTCAGCTTCGCCGCCATCTGGTGCACAGGGTTCTCCCTCTACACGCTGCCGTTCCGATCGCGGCGAATCGACTTCGTCTCGACGCTCCTGATGACGTGGTGGGACGCCGCCCGCGCGGTCTGGATGTACTGGATCGGCATTCTGCGGATGGGCGCCGTCGTGATCGGCTGGCTGGTCACCCTCGTCGGCCTCGCCCTGAAACTCGGCTTCGAGGCGCTTCGCCAACTCGTCCTCCTGCCGTGGTCGGTGTCGGGCCGGATGACGGACCGGTACTTCCGGGGCGGCGTGCCATGGCTCGCCTTCGGGATGCTGCTCGGCTGGTCGGCGCTGGAGGCGACGATCTTCAGTTTCACGCTGATGCCGACCCTGTCGCAGGTGCTGGCCGACCTCGCGGGCACCGACGGGGTGCCGCGGGCGACCACGATGGTCCTCTGGTGCTTCCTGCTCCTGTTGATCATGGGCAGCTTCGCCTGCGTCCAGGCGCTGGTCGAGGCGGTCGAGAAGAGGGAGGTCAAGTTCATCGTCCAGATCGCCCTGGTCGAAATGTTCGTCATGTTCTTCGAGGTGATGTTCCTCTACCGGGAGCTGGTTGACGCCGTCACGCCCTGGATCGTCCAGCAGACGGGGGACAGCTTCCATCCCGGGCTCTTTTTCACGCTGGGCGTGGCGGCGTTCGGCTGGGTCGGCATTCGCGGCATGACGTGGTTCCTGTTCGGCCAGTACGGGACGCCGCCGCTGCTCGCCTTCATCTCACGGGAGCCCATGGCCCCCATCGAAGGTCGACCGGTGGTGAAGGAGGCCAACGAGCCCTCCTGGTGGAAGGAGCCGCTCGCAGACTTCAAGAAGGAGATCGGTTGGCTCCACGACAAGAGCGACCAGCTCCTCGAGTACCTCGCCCTGCCCGCCCTGCACCTCCTCGCCGCCGCGATGAACTTCGCCATGGTGCTGATAACGGCGCGGCCCGTGTTCGCCCTGCCGTTCAAGAGCCTGAAGGAGGTGACGGAGACGCGGGAGATGCTCGGAGTGCACCTTCAGCCGAAGAGGCAGGCCAGCGCATGAGCCGCCGCGGCAGCTCGCTCACCCTCGCGCTGCTCTCGACCACCCTGCTCGCGACGACGGCGATGGCGCAGCGGGCGACCGACCGCACGGGGCGGGACACGATGTTCGTCGGCGTGGACACGAGCGGGTCCTTCGTCCAGGCGGGTGATTACGCCAACGCCATGGGCTTCCTCGCCTACTACATCTATGGCCACCTCCACGGCCTCGGCGGGCTCACCCAGGTGAAGGAGCTGTTCGTCGCCGCCATCGGGGGCAAGGAGGCGGGCGAGCCCAAGGCTTTTCACCCGACCCTCGAGTTCGCGGACAAGGACATCGCGGGGATCGAGGCGAACCTGAGGCGCTGGTACCCGCCCACCGACACGCTCACCGACTTCAACGTCTTCTTCGAGCAGGTGGCCCGGGTCACCAAAGAGCGCAACCTCGTCCTCAGCCCGATCACGGTGCTGCTGGTGACCGACGGCGTTCCCGACATACCGCACCCGACCTTCAAGCCTGGCTCGAAGGGCATGTACCGAACGATCAACCTCGCTCCGCTCGAATACCTGTCGAGAAACCTCACGCTGCGAGTAGCGTATACGAGCCCCAAGGTGGCAGAGTTTTGGCGGACGGAAGTCCCTCGGCAGCGGGTCAGGCTCTGGACGGCCGAGGCCGAGATCATGAGAACCTGGCGCAGTCAGGTCATAGACGCCGCGCCGCCCGACCAGGCCCGCCTGTGGAAGTGGGTGCGGCAGACGCTCGACTTTCGCGTCCGTGTGCGCCCGCTCTGAGGAGTGTCTGAGCCCGTGAGGCCGGTGATAGGCTGATCGCGATGCGCTATCACTTCTCCGGCGTCGCCGGCGCCGGCATGAACCCCCTCGCGTGTCTGATGCGGGCGCGCGGCCACGAGGTCCAGGGCTCCGATCGCTCGTTCGACCAGGGGAAGAACCGGGAGATCGCCGCGCATCTCCGGCGGT
The DNA here is from genome assembly GCA_003220675.1 of Candidatus Rokuibacteriota bacterium. Lineage (GTDB taxonomy): Bacteria > Methylomirabilota > Methylomirabilia > Rokubacteriales > CSP1-6 > 20CM-2-70-11. Next base: position 25,664 of record QHTD01000155.1, read on the forward strand.
TGGCAATCCAGCTTGCGGCGCACGACGGGACGGCCGTGACGCCAGCGATCGATCGCTTCGTCTACTCGACGGCGGTCGAGGCCGACACGCCCGAGATGCGCGCCGCGCGTGCACTCGGCCTCGACTGCGTGTCCCGGCCACAGCTCCTCGCCGAGGTGGTCAACGCTGGTGGGCCGGGCGTTGCCGTCGCGGGCACGAGCGGTAAGAGCACGATCATCGGCATGGTGGCCTGGCTCCTGCGCGAGACGGGCGTGCCTGCCACGGTGCTCGGCGGTGCCGCACTCGTAGGCGAAGGCACGGGCGGCTGCTTCGTCGCCGGCCCCGCCGAGGGCCCCGTCGTCGCGGAGGCCTGTGAGTCCGACGGCACGCTCGTCGGCTACCGGCCCGCGATCGGTCTCGTGCACAATGTGAGCCGCGACCACGCCGAGCTGGATGCGCTGCGCCCTCAGTTCTCGGCCTTCGCCGAGAGCTGCGGCCGGCTCCTCGTCAACGCGGCCTGCCCGGAGGCGGCTGCGCTCGGGCGCCGGTTCAAGGCATCCACGTACGGCGTCTCGCCCGGCGCCGACACGCGTCTTCGAGTCACGAGCGCGGGCCCCCGCCGCGCGACGGGCTCGCTTCGGCTCGAGGGCCGCGTCGTGGTGCTCGACGTCCCGCAGCCCGGGCTCCACAACCTCGAGAACGCCGCCGCCGCCGCGCTGTTGGCGCTCGAGCTTGGGGTTGACGCTTCCGCCCTGGAGGCCCCGCTCGCCCGCTTCCCCGGCGTGGCGCGCCGGTTCGAGGTGGTCGGCACGACGACGAGCGGCATCCGCGTCGTGGACGACTACGCCCACAACGGCGAGAAGATTCGCGCGGCTGTCACCACGGCGCAGGCCGGCGCGCCGCGCGTGGTCGCTGTCTTCCAGCCCCACGGGTTCGGCCCGGCTCGCTTCCTGCGCCAGGAGTTGAAGGAGCTGCTACCGAGGCTGCTCCGGCCTCAGGACCGCTTCTGCTACGCCGAGATCTTCTACACCGGCGGCACGGTCGCGAAGGACGTCTCGAGCCGAGCCCTGGCGGCCGACCTCCCTGCCGAGATGCGCTGCGGCTACGCCCGCGACCACGACGCCGTTCGTCAGTGGGCGCTGAGCGAGGCGCAGGCCGGCGACACCGTGCTCATCATGGGCGCGCGCGATCCCGACCTTCCTCGCCTCGCGCGCAAGGTGTTCGAGTCGCTGTCGGTATGGGCTTCCTCGACAAGTAGCAACCTGCTGGGCTGGCGCTAACCGCGCTGCGACGGTCGCGCCGCTCAGGCGATCACCGCTCCCGCGCGGCGCCGTCCGCGTCCACCCCGCCGCCCGCGCCGCCGACGCGGTAGAGTCGCTGGCTCAGGCTCGCGCGCCTCGCCGGCCGCCGCCGCGATGGGCTCCGCATGCGCCGCCTCGCCCACCAGCGTGATCATGCCCGTTGGGCTCACCATCAGTTCCTTGATCCGGCGGAGCCGCGTGACGAGTCGCGGCGAGCCGGGTGGTCGGCTGAAGCCCCGGGCCTTGAGCGTCCGGGCCAGCGTGTCGAGCAGGACAGCGCCGTTCGGCGACTGCTGGGCCAGCTCGCCGACGACACCGACGAGCTCGTCGTGGGGCGCGGTGTGCGCCTCGCTCGCGTGGGCTGCGGATGCTGGCTCGTGACGCCGCGGCTCGGCCCGTCTCGGCTCGGCGAGAGACGCAGGCGCGCGCCCGCCGCGACGACCCCGCCGTCCCCGGCGCCGCCCCGACCCACCTGCCGCCTGAACCTCACGCGGCTCCACCGACGGCGCGCCGGCGAGCGCGCGATAGGAGAGCCGGCGGAACGCGATGCCGAGGGCAGCCGCCACATCGCCCACGGCGTCGAAGGCGCGGTCATCCGACACGATCTCCAGAACGTCGCCCGGGCGCGCGGCGGCCAACCACACACCCGCGCTCACCGCGATACGGAGGTCGCTCCAGTCTTTCACCCCGGAGGAGGGCGCACTGTGGACGAGCTGGGCGCCCTGGCGCGCGAGCAGGCGCGCCGTGTCTGGGCCGATCACGCGCCAGTTCCCGACCGCCACGAACTCGGTACGCCCGCCCAGGGGGTCGATCGCGAGGTGCTCGATCACCCGTGCAATGTGCGCGGGGTGGCTCGCGTTCTCGACGTCGTAGAAGATCGCCCGCCGGCTCGTCGGCAGCGGCGGCCCCGGGGCCGGTGGCCGCACGCGCGCGGCGAAGACGGGCTCGGGTGTGGCGAGCGGCACGACGGGCTCGTGCTCGAGGGTAGGCTCCTGCTCGGCGGCGGGCTCTTCGATCAACGGCTCGGGAGCAGGCGCGATCTCCGGGGCGGGGCTCGCCTTCGCAGCACCCTGGCGGCGGGGCCGCCCGGCGCTTATACGTTCCATGCCAGCATCATACCTTGCCGACCCGCGCGAGCGCGCACGACGCGTGTACCGGACCTGGCACGTCGATCCGCGCGCACGAGGTCCTCCGCATGCCTAGTCCTCCAGGACCATCCGCCGGAACGCCTCCGCGGCGCGAAGCCGGCGCCGGGCGCCCTGCTGTCGGGCCCAGCCGCGGATCATCGGCGACGGGTCCCAGTCGCCCATCTGGCTCCGGTGCTCGCGCAGCGCGCTGATCTTGAGATCGAGCACGCCGGCGATGTCCACGAAAGCGTCGGCCCGCTCCGAGCCGTGCACCCACACCTCCCGCACGTGGTGCGGCTCGAGCCCCTCGTCGAGCAGCTCGGGGAAGATGAAGCGCGTCCCGGCCGAGGGAAAGACCGCGTCGAGGACCACGTCGGCCGCCACGCGGTGGTCGGGATGGTTGAGGTAGCGCGTACCGTAGAAGCGCATCGTCGGGTCACCGCACACGACCGCGTCCGGACGATAGCGGCGGATCACGCGGGTAAGCTCGCGCCGGAGCGCGAGCGTGGGCTGGAGCATCCCGTCCTCCCCGCCGAGGAAGACGACCTCGGCGATGCCCAGCACGCGGCAGGCCGCGCGCTGCTCCTCTTCGCGGATCTTCACCAGGCGCTCACGCGTCATGTCGGCGGGCGTGTGCTGGTTCGAGCCGGCCTCGCCGCTCGTGAGGCAGACCGTCACGATGTGGCTGCCCGCCCGCGCCCACTTTGCCAGCGTTCCCGCGACGGTGAACTCCTGATCGTCGGGGTGCGCGTGGATCGACAGCACGCGCGCGGGCGCGGGTGGCTCCTTGCTTCGCTTCACGTGTCGAGTCGTTCCTGGCAGGGGAGCGCCGATTTGATCTAGCGCCCCGGCGACGCGAGCCAGGCGCGCGTCTCGTTCATCCCCATCGCGCGCGTCCGCGGCCGGCCGATCGCCTTGAAGAAGTCTTCGAGCCCGGGCGGCGAGACCAGCCAGAGCATCACCAGCTCGTCCGGGCCCTCGTTGAGGATCTCGTGCTTGACCGCCTCGGGTGTGCTCATGACGCTCTCGATGCTACCATCCCTCACCCGAGCGCCTCCCAGATCCCGATCAGCGCCTCGTACTCCTGCATCCAGTAGCGGTGGTCGCGGAAGTGCGGGAAGGCCTGCGGGAACGAGGGGTCGTCCCACCGCTGCGCGATCCAGCCCGACATTTCGACGATGCGCAGGGCTCGCAGCGGCTCGCAGAGCGCGAGCGTCGAGCGGTCGAACTCGCGAAACAACTCGTAGCCCTCGAGGAGGTCCTCACGCGCCCGGCGCGCTTCCTCGGAGTCGCCGCGCGCGAGGAGCCAGAGGTCCTGGACGGGCGGGCCGACGAGGCAGTCGTCGAAGTCGATAAGGATCGGACCGTCGGTCGCCCAGAGGATGTTGCCCCAGTGGAGGTCGCCGTGAATGCGCTGTACCCGGGCGGCGGCGAGCGGCGCCGCGACGGCGTCGGCGGTGCGCAGCGCGACGTCGCGGTAGCGTGACGCCAGGCCGTCGGGGATGAAGCCGCCCTTCGCGAGGACCTCCAGGGGCTCGCGGATGTAGCGCGTCACGTCGAGGCGCGGCCGGTGCGGGGCGTCGCGGGCGGCGCCCACCGCGTGCATACGGCCGATGGTCCGGCCGATGCGGCGGCGGTTCTCGGCGTCCAGCTCGTCGAGCGTACGGCCGCGCACCTTCGGGAACGCCGCGTAGAGGATGCCCTCGATCTCGCCGAGCGTGCCGCCGATGCCGAGGTCGAGCGGCGCCACGGCCGGCACCTCGGCGGCTGCCAGGTCCGAGAGGAACGCGTGCTCGTCCAGGATCGTCTCGCGCGACCAGCGGCCGGGCCGGTAGAACTTCATGACGAGCCGCCGCTCGTCCTCCAGCTCGACCTCGTAGACGCGGTTTTCGAACGCGCGCAGCGGCAGGCAGCGCCCGGTGCAGCGGAGGCCGCCCACCTCGACCGCGGCGAGCACGCGGTCGGGAGTGAGGGAGAAGAACGAGGCGGCGGCTTCGCCGGTCAACGGTACGTTACGTTTTGGCTTCGATCTTCGCCCACGTATCGCGTAGTCCAACGGCGCGGTTGAAGACCAGGCGCCCGGGCGCGGAGTCGCGGGAGTCCACGGAGAAGTAGCCCTGGCGCTCGAACTGGAAGCGGTCGCCCGCCTTCGCCCCCGCCAACGACGGCTCGAGCTTGGCGCCGCGGAGCACCTCGAGGGAGCGCGGGTTGACGAGCGTCTTCCAGTCCTCGGTCTCGTCGGGCTTGGGCGCGGTGAAGAGATGGTCGTAGAGGCGCACCTCGGCGTCTACCGCGTCGGCGGCCGAAACCCAGTGAATGGTCCCCTTGACCTTACGCCCGCGCGCATCGCCGCCGCGGCTCGCCGGATCATACTCACAGCGCACGGTCGTCACCTGCCCCGCGGCGTCGCGCTCGACGCCGGTGCACTTGACGATGTAGGCGTAGCGCAGCCGTACCTCGACGCCGGGCGATAACCGGAAATACTTGGGCGGCGGCGGGTCGCGGAAGTCGTCCTGCTCTATATAAAGGATGCGCGCGAAAGGGACCTTGCGGGTACCCGCTCCCGGGTCCTCGGGGTTGTTGACCGCGTCCAGCTCCTCCGCGTGCCCTTCGGGATAGTTCTCGATGATCAGCCGCAAAGGCCGGAGCACGGCCATGCGTCGCTCGGCGCGGAGGTTCAGGTCCTCGCGCAGGCAGTGCTCGAGGAGCGCGATGTCCACGAGGTTGTCGGCCTTGGCGATGCCGATGCGCTCGCAGAAGTCGCGGATGGCCCCGGGCGTGTAGCCGCGGCGGCGCAGCCCCGCGAGCGTAGGCATGCGCGGATCGTCCCAGCCCGAGACCAGGCCCTCCTCGACGAGCTGGAGGAGCTTGCGCTTGGACATGACGGTGTGGGAGAGGTTCAGGCGCGCGAACTCGATCTGGCGCGGGGCGTAGATGCCGAGCGCCTGGATGTACCAGTCGTAGAGCGGGCGGTGGTCCTCGTACTCGAGCGTGCAGAGGGAGTGCGTCACGCCCTCGATCGAGTCGGACTGGCCGTGGGCCCAGTCGTACATGGGATAGATGCACCACGTGTCGCCCGTCCGGTGGTGCGCCGTCTTCCTGATCCGGTACATGACCGGGTCGCGCAGGTTCAGGTTGCCCGCGGCCATGTCGATCTTGGCGCGCAGGGTCTTCGAGCCGTCGGGGAACTCGCCGGCCCGCATCCGGCGGAAGAGGTCGAGGTTCTCCCCGACTGCGCGGTTGCGGTACGGGCTCTCCCGGCCAGGCACGGTCAGCGTGCCGCGGTACTCGGCGACCTGGTCGGGCGTGAGGTCGTCCACGTAAGCGAGGCCCTTCTTGATCAGCGCCTCGGCCCACTCGTAGAGCCGGTCGAAGTAGTCGCTCGCGTGGTAGAGGTGCGGGCCCCAGTCGAAGCCGAGCCAGCGCACGTCCGCCTTGATCGCCTCGACGTACTCGGTGGTTTCCTTGGCGGGGTTCGTGTCGTCGAAGCGGAGGTGGCAGCGCCCGCCGAACTCCAGCGCGAGGCCGAAATCGAGGCAGATCGCCTTCGCATGACCGATGTGCAGATAGCCATTCGGCTCGGGCGGAAAGCGTGTGACGATGCCCTTGTACCGCCCGGACTTCAGGTCTTCGAGCGCCGCGTCGCGGATGAAGTTCGAGGGTTTGTCCTTGGCCTCCAGCTCGCTCATCCGTTAGATGGTATCACCACACTGTCTCGACCAGCCGGCTCCGCCGAAGCCGAGCGTCGCGTGTAACCAGCGGCAGCCCCTCGGCGCGCGCGGTGGCGGCAATGAGACGGTCGGCGGGGTCTCTCGGGAACTCTTCAGCCAAGCGATCTCGACGAGGCTTACCGAGGCAACCGCGATTCCTCCAGATTGAACAGCCCGTGAGATCGCAGCCGCGGCCGTCCGTGACAGCCGCGCAGGCTTCGACCCGAGCCACAGCCAGGCGTGCGTATCGAGGAGGATCACCGCGACTGCTTCCGCCGCGTGGTTTTCGTTCGCCGGGGAGTGGGCTCCGGGCGCGCGGCCCAGTCGATGCCCCCGGCAATATCCCACTCGTCGATCGGTGGCAGGACGGGCGCCTCCACATCGCCGAGGATCTTTATCGTCCCCGCCATGCAGCCGAACACGTCCTTCCTGGGCTCGTCGGGCGGCACCAGCTTGGCGACAGGCTTTCCCTTCTTGGTAATGACCACCGGCGTCCGGTACTTCTTGACCTCCTCCATCACCCGGAGACACCGGGCCTTGAATTCGCCCGCCGGCATCGTCTTCATGGTCTCCTCCACGGGCTCATGGTCACGACGTCGTGACCATGTTAGCATGCGGGCGTGTGCCGCGAGATTCGGCTCCGTCCGGACGCGACGGTTGACCCGGCCTCAGTCCATCCTCCGCCCCCAGGCAAAATGGTTCCATAACGGAACCATTTTGGATACACTGACCGCGGAGGCTCGAATGGCCAATCTGACCATCAAGAACGCCCCCGCCACTCTGGTCCGCCGGCTGAAGCGGCAGGCGGCCGTGCACCGGCGCAGCCTCAACCTGGAGGTCATCGCCTGCCTCGAGACGGCGACGCACGCGGCGCCGGTTGACCCCGAGGCCCTGCTGGCCCGGGCGCGGAGCGTCCGCCGCACGCCGGCCGGTCCTCGGCTGACCGATGCAAGGCTGGCCCGGCTGAAGGCGGCCGGAAGGCCGTGATCGTCGTCGATACCAATCTGCTCGTCTATCTCCACGTCGAGGGGGAGCACACCGCCCAGGCCGAGAGAATACTTCGCAAGGATGCCGCCTGGGCGGCGCCGCTGCTCTGGCGCTCGGAGTTCCGCAATGTGCTCGCCGGGCTCGTCAGGGGACGCGCGCTCCGCATCGAGGAGGCCGTCGTGATCGTCCGGCAGGCGGAGCAAGCCATGGCCGGGCGCGAGTACAGTGTCGTCTCGCACGAGGTACTCCAGCTCGCAGCCCGCTCGGGGTGCTCGGCGTACGACTGCGAGTTCGTCGCCCTGGCTGAGGACCTTAGAGCCTCGCTGGTCACGAGCGACCGGCGGATCCTGAAGGCGTTCCCATCGGTCGCCGTGGCTCCGGCGAGGTTCATCGCGGCCAGTACATGATCACGGCCACGCCCCCCAGGCAGAGCGCGCCGCCCAGGACGTCCCAGCGGTCGGGCGCGATCCGGTCCACGCCCCAGCCCCAGAGGATCGCGAGCAGGACGAAGACGCCGCCGTACGCCGCGTAGGCGCGGCCGAAGTGCGCCGGCTGGTACGTCGGGACGATCCCGTAGAGGAACAGGATCGCGGCCCCGAGAAGGCCAACCAGCCAAGAAGCGCCGGTCCGCCACCACTGCCAGACGAGGTAGCCGCCGCCGATCTCGCAGAGTCCGGCGAGGACGAAGAGCGCGAGGGACCGGGCAATCGCCGTCAAGGGTCGCTCCTTCCGTCTGTCAGCAGCGCGCGGGATCGCTGACGGCGAGGCGGAGGCTGCCGCTCGCCGGGTCGTACTCGAAATCGTTCTCCGGGCACTGGAACCGCGGCGGACTCGGGAGGAGCGCCAACAGGGCGGCCTTGTCGATGGGCCATCGGCCGTGCTCGGCGTAATACGCGCGCAGCACGCCCTGGACCGAGTCGAGAGTGGCCTGGTCGGCAGCGAGCTTGGAGGTCGCGAGCGGACGCTGCTCCTGGATCGTCTCGACCGTTCGGGCGGTGGCGGCAAAGTAGCGGTAGAGCAGCGCGCCGGCGATCGCCACAACCACCAGGACGAGCAGGATCTCGACGAGACCGAAGCCGCGCTGATCGCTACGGCTTGACGACATCCACTCCAACGATCATCACCGGCTCCTTTCGTAGGACGGTGGCCGACCGACTTTGCACGCCGACCCAAAAATTGTCAAGCACGGAGAAGTTGACGGACGGACGCCGCGCGCCTAGAGTGGCGCGCCTGTGACCGATTCCCCGCGTCTCGACTACGGCTGGGTGGTCGTCGCCGCCCTCTGCGTCACCGAGGTGGTGTCGTGGGGCATCCTCTACTACGGCTTCCCGGTCCTGCTCCGCCCGATGGAGGCCGATCTCGGCTGGTCGCGCGTCGAGATCACTGGCGCGTTCTCGGTGGGGATGGGCGTGGCGGCGCTCGCCGCGCTGCCCGTCGGGCGCTGGATCGACCGGCACGGCGCCCGTGCCCTCATGACGGCGGGCTCGTGCCTGGGGACTGCGCTCCTGCTCGTCTGGTCGCGGGTCGAGAGTCTCCCCGCCCTCTACGCAGTCTGGTGCCTGATGGGTCTGGCCCTCGCGGCCACGCTCTACGAACCTGCGTTCGCGGCGGTCGTCGGCTGGTTCGCGACGCGCGGGCGGGACAAGGCGCTCCTGACCGTGACGCTCGCCGGAGCGCTCGCCAGCACGATCTTCATGCCGCTCGAGGCGTGGCTGGTCGGCCGGCTCGGCTGGCGCGGCGCCCTCGTCGCCCTCGCGGTCACTCTGGCCGTGATCACCATCCCGCTCCACGCGCTCCTGCTCCGGCCGGCCCCTCGGAGAGCGCCGCCCACGCCGGGCGACGAGCGGCGGGAGGCTCGCGTGCCGGGTCTGACGCTCGGCGCTTCGGCGCGGATGGCGGTGTTCTGGGTGCTGGCTGCGGCCTTCTTCGTCGGCGGCTTCACGACGAACACGGTCACCGTGCATCTGATCCCGTACCTCTCGGATCGCGGCTACTCCCCGACCGTGGCCGCGGTGATGATCGGCTGGATGGGCGCCATGCAGCTCCCCGCGCGGCTCCTCTTCGCGCCGATCGCCGCGCGCTTCGGCCACCGCGCGGTCACCGGGGTGATCTTCTTCGCGCAGGCGGCCTCGCTCGCCCAGCTGGCGCTGGCGAAAGAGCTTCCGACGCTGGTGCCGATGGTGGTGATGCTCGGCGCCGCCAACGGCATGGCGACGCTCGCGCGCGCGACGACGATCGCCGAGATCTTCGGGCCGCGCCACTACGGCTCCATCAGCGGGGCGATCGCGCTCGGGGCCAACGGCGCGCGCGCCCTCGCGCCCGTCGGTGCCGCGCTCCTGATGGTGGCGCTGGGCGGCTACGAGCGCGTGTTCTGGCTCCTGGCCACGTCGCTCGTGGTGGCGGGGCTCGGCGTCATCGTGACGCGGCCAGGTGGCGACGGCTCCGAAATGAGGTAGGTTACGCGCATGAGCCCCGGGTTCACCCGCGCGAACGGCTGTGATCTCTGCCGCGCGGCGCGGATCACTCCGTGGTACTACGAGGATGAGATCTGCTGGATCGCCGAGTGCGAGATCTGCGAGGTGCCCATGGTCGTCTGGCGCTTCCACGGTACGACGCCGCCCGACGAGCACGTGGTCCACATGCGCGAGCGCCTGAGGGAGGTCGCCACCGCGCAGTTCGGGGAGTTCTGGGTGGACGATCACATGCGCAACATCCCCGACCACTACCACGCCCACGGGCGGCCGTGGGGCGGCTTCTTCGGCCACGGCCTTCGGCGGAGGACGGTGTGAGAGGGCTCGTCACCGTGCTGTCCGCCGTTCTCGCGACGGGCTGCGCCGTGACACCGCCGGGCCCGCTGCCGGCGCCAGGCGCCACGACTCCCGAGCCGATCGAGCTGCGCCACTTCTTCGCCAGCCGCGAGGCCAACTGGGGCTACCGGATATCGCCGGACGGAACGCGTCTCGGTTGGATCGCGTCCCACGGGGGTCGCAGCACCGTTCACTTTCGCACGCTGGGGCTGGATGACACCCGCCCCATCGACACGCACTCGCGGCGCACGATCGATTCGTTCACGTGGGCGCGCGACAGCCGCCGGATCCTGTACCTCCAGGACCAGGACGGCGACGAGCAGTATCACGTCTACCTGGCGTCGATCGATCGTCCGGACGATCCTCCCGCCGACCTCACCCCGTCGCCCGGCAGCCTCGCCTGGATCGCCCGTGTCATCCGCTCCGATCCGGACCACATCATCGTCGTCTGGAACAAGCGGGATCGGGCCGTGTTCGACCTGTACGAGGTGAACCTCAACACGCGCGAGCACACACTGATCGCCGAGAACCCCGGCGACGTCACGGACTGGCTGACGGACCAGAAGGGTCATCCACGCGCGCGGATTCGCCACGTCGGTCCCAGCGAGCGCCGCCTGGAGGTTCTCCGTGACGGTCGCTGGGTCGAGCTGCAGCGCTTCGACCTCGAAGAGTTCAACGTCCGGATGCTCGGCATCACCCCAGACGATCGTGCGCTCTTGCTCCTCTCGAGCCGAGGGCGCGACCGGCTCTCGCTCGTGCGTGTCGACATCGCGACGCGAGCCGAATCGTCCGTATATGAGGACCCGGAGCTCGATCTCGATCAGGCGATCGTGAGCGAGCGGACGCAGGAGCCACTCGCCGCGATCACCTACCCCGGCCGGCAGGTGATTCACTTCCTCGACCGGACACTCGAAGCGGACCTCGGGCTCCTTCGGCAGGAGACGCCGACCGGTCTTCGCATCCTGAGCTTCGACGACGGCGAGCGCCTCGTGACCGTCGAGGTGTTCACGGAGAAGGGCCGCGAGAGCTACCTCGTCGATCGGCGCACGAAGGAGAAACGCCTCCTCGGTCGTTCGCAGATGGTGCAGTTCGCCGACTCGCTGGCACCCACGGAGCCGATCGCCCTCAGCGTCCGGGACGGCCTCCGCCTCCACGGCTACCTCACACGTCCTCCAGGCTTCGGCGCTCCAGGACCGGTGGTGCTCCTCGTTCACGGCGGGCACTGGTTCCGCGACTACTGGGGCTACAGTTCTGTCGTCCAATTCCTCGCCAACCGAGGCTACGCGGTGCTCCAGGTGAACTACCGCGGCTCGACCGGCTACGGGCGCGCCTTCCGTGAGCTGGCCGTCGGCGAGTACGCCGGCAAGATGCACGATGACCTGATCGACGCCGTGCGGTGGGCGGTCGCGAGCGGCATCGCCGATCCGGCGCGCGTGGCGATCTACGGCGGCAGCTACGGCGGCTACGCCGCGCTCGTGGGCATGACCTTTACGCCCGACGTCTTCGCGTGCGCCGTCGACATCGTCGGGATCTCGAACCTCGTCTCCTTCTACGAAACGGTTCCACCCTACTGGAAGGTGGGAGTGATGCCGCTCTTTCACAAGTACGTCGGTGACCCGAGCCGTCCGGAGGATCGCCGGCGCATGGAGGCGAAGTCTCCGCTCTTCAGGGTCGATCAGGTCAAGCGCCCCCTGCTCATCATCCACGGCGCGAAGGACACCCGCGTCAACGTCCGCGAGTCCGAGCAGATGGTCGCCGCGCTCCGGGAGGCCGGGAAGGACGTGCGCTACGTCGTCTTCCCCGACGAAGGGCACCGACGCGATTACGGCAACTGGCGGAACGCGCTCCGGCATTACTCGGAAGTGGAGAACTTCCTCGCAGGTTGCCTCGGTGGGCGCAAGTCGGGGTCATGAAGACAGTCGCGATCGCGCCGACGTTCGAAGGCTGGCAGTCGGCGGCACGCGCCCTTCTACGCGAGGGCGTCGCTCCGGCGGAGGTGCGCTGGCGCGAGATCGCAGGCGGCGAAGCACCAACGCCCGCGGCTCTCGGTGCGGCCACGCCTGGCGCGGCGCGCGTACCGCGCGCGTTCCTGGACCTGGCGCGCCAGGTCGCCGGCGCCCACGACCCCGCGCGCTGGCCGGTGCTGTACGAAGTGCTCTGGCGGCTCGTCCACGACGACCGCGATCTCCTGAAGGCGACGCGCGATCCAACGGTGCGACGGCTGACCGCGCTCGCAGCCCAGGCGCGGCGCGAGGCCGAGCGCGCGCAGCAGGTGGAAGCGCTGCAGCTCGAGCAACAGGGCGCGGGCGCCGCGTCGTTCGTTCCCATTGGCGCCGGGCTCGCCGAGCTGCGCGCGGCGGCGGCCCGCTGCACGGGCTGCGACCTCTATCGTCACGCGACCCAGACGGTCTTCGGGCGCGGCCCCGCCGATGCCCGCATCGTCCTCGTCGGCGAGCAACCCGGCGATCAGGAGGATCTGAAGGGCGCGCCGTTCGTTGGCCCGGCGGGCGAGGTGCTCGACCGCGCGCTGGTCGAGGTGGGCCTGGACCGGGAGCGGCTCTACGTCACGAACGCGGTCAAGCACTTCAAGTTCATCGAGCGCGGCAAGCGCCGCATCCACCAGACGCCGCGCCTGAGCGAGCTGGCGGCCTGCCGCCCCTGGATGGAGGCCGAGATCGCGGCGATCAAGCCCGAGGTGCTCGTCTGCCTCGGCGCGACGGCGGCGCGCGCGATCGTCGCCGCCGATTTCCGCCTGCTCAGGGACCGCGGCCGGTTCTTTCCCACGCGCTGGACGGAGAAGACGATCGCCACGCTCCATCCCTCCGCCGTGCTGCGCGGCGAGGACGAGACGCAGCAGACGCGCCTCTACCGGATGCTGGTCGAGGACCTCCGGCTCGTCGCGGGGGCCTAGCCGAGATTTTTCATGAGCGACCAGCGCGCGACGGCGGGTCCTGTCATCGGGGGCGCCCCCGGCCAGCCAGGCTCCGTCACCCGCTCGCCCGAACGCAGTTCTTCGAACTGCAGACGGGACGAGGGGGTCCCACTCCGCCTGATCGGCCGGAGGCGACCCCGACGCCACCCGCCGATCTCGCGCTCGTCGCTCATGAATAGTCCCGACTAGCGTCCCGGCGGATGCGCCACGAGAGGAGAGACCGATGATTGTCGACCGTTCGTATGTCGCCGAGAACGATGGTCAGCGCGAGCGGCTGCGCGCTCTTGTCGCCCGGCTGAGCGACGGGGAGCTTGGCCGCCTACTCGGCGCTGGCTGGACGATCGCCTCCGTCCTGGGCCACCTGGCGTTCTGGGACCAGCGCATCCTGGTTCTGCTCGAGCGCTGGCAGCGCGAGGGGCCGGCGGCCGTGCCGCCCGCGCTCGATCACGCGGCCGTCGATTGGATCAACGACGCCGCCAAACCGCTGCTCCTCGCGTTGCCCGCGCGGCGAGCGGCCGACGCGGCGGTGGCCATTGCCGAGGCGGTCGATCGCAAGGTCAGGACGCTGCCGGATGAGTTCGTCACTCGAAACGCTGCGGCCGGCAACCCGGTCAACCTGCTGCGTGCCCAGCATCGCCGAGAGCACCTCGACGAGATCGAGCGAGCGCTCCGGGGCTGACGCCGCCGACGACGCCTGAGGCTGTCTCGCGGAAGGCTCCGAAGCTCGCGGCGCTACGGAGACGGCTGCGCGACGCAGATCGCGGTCACAACCACGTCATTCGGGCTTGCCTGCGGGTTGAAGACACCGCCGCGCCACCCGGCCCGCGCCCCCACCGTCTCGGGACCGTTATCGGTGACGTTCATCCCACCCTCGGTAAAGACGCCGCCGCTCATGGGAAATTTCCCCGCCGGGCACGGAGCGAAGACGCTCTTGCGGGAGAACGGAAGCACGGAGTCCCTCACGGACTCAACCGTCAGCCCCGACAGGCCGCTCGGCCCTTGTGGACCGGGCGGCCCCTGCGGGCCGGCAAGACCCGCTGGCCCCGGCTGTCCTGCGCCCTCTATGCCTTGGGGACCCTGTGGGCCTGGGGGGCCAGGTGGCCCCGGAAACCCCGGGAGCCCTGGAGCCCCGACGGCGCCGAGCGTCACCTGGAAGGGCAGCGAATAGACCTGCACCGGGACCGGCACCGGCTCGGAACGAATCACGAGCAGCCAGTACGAGCCGCGAGCGATCCCCGGCGGCAGCATCGCCACGATGGCGGTGTCGCTGAACGTCGTGACGACCAGCGAGACATCCGCCAGCTTGACGGTGGGCGTTGTGGTGCCGAAGCTCGTGCCGGTGATGTGAAGGGATTGCAGCGCATCGTCCGCCGCCGCTTGCGTGATGACAGGCGGCACCAGGACGAGCTGAGCTGACACGCGAGCGGGTGCCGCAACCAGCGCGAGTAGTGCGAGCACGACGACGAGCGCAGGGCATGTCATGCGACGCCCTCCTTCCCCAACGAACGGTGTGCGCGTCGACGCCAAACGCTGCCACGTCGGCACGTCGAGGGGGAGCGCACGGCGCGATGACGGGACGCGGCGACAGCGTCGTGTCCCACGGTGTGCTCCGACTCGCCGCCCCGGTGGGGATGGTCGGTCCGCACCCGAGGCGTTCGTCTCACCCTAACCGCCAAGCGCCCGCGCCGTTTCCTGGATCTTCGTCCACGCCGCCTCGACGTGGCGGTGCCCGGTCGTGGTTTGACCGATCGCGAGGCGGATCGCGTAGGCGCCGTGCACGCGGTTCTGCGTCAGATAGAGCTCACCGCTGTCGTTCAGCGCCTCGAGCAACCGCTCGTTCAGCCGGTCGAGCTGGCTCGGATCCTCCACGCCGCGCGGGTGGTAGCGAAAGTTCACGAGCGCGAGGCTCCGCGGCGCCATCAGCTCGAAGTCGGGCGCCGCCTGGATCCACTCGGCGGCCTCGCGCGCGAGCGCGATGTGCGCGGCGACCATCCGCTGGAGCTCGGCCACCCCGTAGGCGCGGATCACGAACCAGAGCTTCAGCGCGCGGAAGCGGCGCCCGAGCTGGACACTCCAGTCGCGGTAGTCGATGACGTGGCCGCGCTCGCGCGTCTTGAGGAAGGCGGGCAGGATCTCGAGTGTCCGCACGAGAGCGTCCGGGTCGCGCACGTAGTGCGCGGAGCAGTCGAAGTTGGTGAAGAGCCACTTGTGAGGGTTGAACACGAAGCTGTCCACGTGCTCGATGCCGTCGAGCATCCCGCGGTGCTCGGGGAGGATCAGCGCGCTCCCCGCCCACGCCGCGTCCACGTGGAGCCAGACGTTGTGGCGCCGGCACACCTCGCCGATCGGGCGCAGCGGATCCAGCGCGCCGACGCCCGTCGTCCCGAGGGAGGCCACGACACAGACCGGGGTGGCACCGGCCGCCAGGTCCTCGCGGATCGCGGCCTCGAGCGCGTCCGGTCGCATCGCGAACCGGGCGTCCACCGGGATCTTGCGGACGTTGGCGCGGCCGAGCCCCGCGATCTTGGCGCCCTTCTCCGTCGCCGAGTGGGTCTCCGTCGAGCAGTAGACGCGGAGTGGCCCGACGGCGCCGACGCCCTCCTCGTTCGCGCGCCAGCCGGTCGCGCGCTCGCGCGCGGTGAGGAGCGCGCAGAGGATCGCGCTCGAGGCGGAGTCCTGGATGACGCCCGTGAAGCCCTCGGGCAGGCCGGTCATCTGGCGAAGCCAGTCGAGGACGCGCGTCTCCAGCTCGGTCGCGGCGGGCGAGGTCTGCCAGAGCATGCACTGGGCGCCGAGCGTCGCGGTGAGCATCTCGGCGAGGACCGACGGCGGGCTCGAGTTCGCCGGGAAGTAGGCGAAGAAGCTCGGGTGCTGCCAGTGCGTGATCCCCGGCAGCACGACCGAGGTGAAGTCGGCGAAGATCGTCTCCATCGGCTCGCCGCGCTCGGGCGGCGTGAGC
The DNA here is from genome assembly GCA_003220675.1 of Candidatus Rokuibacteriota bacterium. GTDB lineage: Bacteria > Methylomirabilota > Methylomirabilia > Rokubacteriales > CSP1-6 > 20CM-2-70-11. The sequence goes on from QHTD01000155.1 coordinate 41,466, forward strand.
GGGAGCTTCGCGGCGACCTCTCCGGGCTTGACCTGGGCGCGCACGGGATAGCGCTCGACCTCGGCCAGGTAGTCGGCCATCCAGTCGACGAACGCGTGGGCGTGGCGGCGGAAGTCCTTGGTGTCCATGACGGACAGCTTACCAGGCCCGTCGGGGCTCTCGAGTCACTGGCGCTCGGATGCGGCATCAGAACGGTGAGCAACGTGCGCGGCAAACACGCGGCACGATTGCTTGACAAGCGGAGCAGCGCAGTGCTATCTCGTCGCCAGTGACGCTCCAGCGTTCGCTCGTTCTCCTACTCATGGGCGCGATGGTGCTGCTCGCGCCCCTCGCCTATGCCAGTCCGCCCGATCCCGGCTGGATCGCCGGCTTCTGGGACAACGGCGACTACGACGACGTCGTTCTGCTGGCGACGTCCAGCGTCGGCACCACGGACGCTCACCTGCCTTGGCACACGATGTCCGCCGCAGTCGTCATCGCTTCCGTGTCCGCGCCAGACGAGAGCCTGCTGTCCGCTTGCCCGCTCTCGTCGTGGCACACGCGCGCCCCTCCCGCCGCCTCCGCCTGACGTACCCGCTCCGCGTGCCTCGCGCCCGCTGCGTCTGCGCGTAGCGGAGCCGCGGGATCCATCGACTCGTCTTTGCTCGGGCAAGAGAATGCCGCGTGAAGACTCGTGGCTTCTCAGGTGGCGGTTCACGACAAGGAGGTTCTCCATGCCGCGGAAGAACGCGCTCACGCTCTCTCTACTTCTCATCGTTGCTGTTCCCATCCTCCTGCTTCCCGCCGGATCGGTCAGCGCCGATGAGGACCAAAGAGGGGCGGTCAAGCTTCTTACAACCGTCCCCATCCCGACGTCACTGGTCCCCCTCCGAGCCTTTGATATCAGCTGGCTCGACCCGGACAGCCAGCTCTACTATCTCGGCGATCGTTCCAATAAGAGCGTCGACGTCGTCGACGCTAGGACGAATATATTCTTGAGACACATCACTGGGGGGTTCAAGGGGGTCGTCTTTAAGGCTGGTCCCGGTGGAGTAGGTCAGGTGGCGGACAACGACAAATCCGGGCCCAATGGCGTCGTAGTGTCCGGACACTTCCTCTTCGTGACCGACGCCCCCAGCAGGGTGGTAACCATCGACCTCAGGACAGATCAAATTGTCCTCGGCGGCGACGTGTCCACAGGCGGAACGGATGGCAACCGTGCCGATGAACTCGCCTTCGACCCGCAGGATCGGCTCCTCCTTGTCGTGAATAACGCCGACGACCCGCCGTTTGCCAGCCTGATCAAGGTCAATGCGGACGGAGCTTTGACAGTAAACCAAAACGAATGCAGTACATCGGTTCACCCGCCTTGCAGAATCACGTTCAAGAATTTTGGTCCTAACAAGGACAAAACTGCAACCAATGGCGCAGAACAACCGGTGTGGGAGCCCAAGACCCGCAGGTTTTATATCTCGATACCGGAAGTGAACGGCGTGACCTCCGACGGAGCGGTCGCGAAAATCAATCCGCATACTGGCGCCGTAGAGGCGACGTTTCCTGTGGAGCTCTGCCAACCTGCGGGGCTCACCGTCGGTCCAAACCAGGATCTGCTCCTCGGATGCAGCGTAGTCTTCGATACTGCGGGGAATGCGTGGGATTCGAAGAATCCGAATTCCATCGCGGCGCCCACGCAAATAATCATGGACGCGAACACGGGCACAATCGATGCGAGCGTTGCCGGCGTTGGGGGATCCGACGAAGTCTGGTTCAACCCCGGCGACCGACGCTACTACACCGCCTCCCGAAACAACCCGACAGGCCCGGTGCTGGGCGTAATCGACGCCGAAAGCCAAACCCTGATCCAGATTGTTCCGACGGTTAACACCGCGGGCAAGACAACTGACCCGCCGTTCCCCGCGGGGACCTCGCACTCGGTGGCTGTGGACCCGCGTAATAACCACGCATTGGTGCCCTTGCCGGCCAACAACGTCTTCCCCAACTGCTCAAACGGCTGCATCGCGGTGTTCGGGACGCCGAGGGGAGACCACGACGAGGATTGAGATCGTCGTCGGGCCTGCCACCTCGTCACAGCGAGGCGCGATTGACATCCGTCATGGAACCGCTACGCGAGCCTCCCGATGGGCGGTGGCGGCGGCCGCGTAGCCCACGAGGAGCGGGTGGGGCCTGGATGCCGTCGAGCGGGACTGCGGCAGGAACAGGGTGGCGAGGAAGAACGGATGATCGGGAATCTCGACGATCCTGACCTCGCCCGCGCCGCCCAGCCCGCTTACCCGGAGTCCGCCGGCCTCGAGCAGTCGGTGGTAGTCCGGGTTGACACCGTAGTTGCAGTAATAGTCCTCGGTCGCCTCGGTAACGCCGTAGAGCGCCGAGGCGCGGCTATCGGGGAGCACGAAGACCGTCTGCGGCTGCCCGACGAGCGAGCACGCGAGCGGCGTGATGACGAGCCGCCGGGCACTGGGCGCCGTCTCGGCGTGGTCGGCGTCTCGGAACCCGAGAACGTTGCGCGCGAACTCGACGATCGCGTGCTGGAAGCCGCCTCAGGTACCGACGAGGGGAACTCCCCGTTCCCGCGCGTAGCGGATCGCCGAGAGCGCGCCGTCCATGCTGCGGTACGGACTCGCCGGTGCGATCCAGATTCCGTGGTACGCAGCGAGTCGCTTCTCGGGCTCGTCCTCGATCGCGTCCGTCGGCACCCACTCGAAGGGGAGCCGAACATGGTCGAGCGCCTCGTTCGTCAAGCGATGGGTAGGGTTCTTCGGATTGAAGTCGCCCACGACTCCGATTAAAGCGCTCATGTCCCGCGACATCCTAGCACGCGCGCCTGGCGAGCGTGCGCAGGCGCGCCGCCGCCTCCACGAGCCCGCCCGGCAGGAGCAGAACGATCGTGATGAACAGCGCGCCGAAGATCAACAGGTGGAAGTCCACCCAGCGGATCGCCAGGTACTCCTTGAGGAAGACGTAGAAGATCGCGCCCAGCACCGGGCCGTGGACCGTGCCGACGCCGCCGATGAACGTGATGAGGAGGGCGTCGAAGGTCCAGTGCGGCCCGAAGGGGTGCGCAGGGTAGTAGCTGATGTGGTAATAGGCGAAGAGCCCGCCCGCGAGCCCGGCGAGCGCCGTCGAGAGCACCAGGGCCAGGAGCTTGAGCCTGAGCGTGCCGACGCCGCTGGCCTCGGCCGCCTCTTCGTCCTCGCGGACCGCCTGCATGCCGAGGCCGGCCCGCGAGCGCTCGAGGGCCGCCACGACGCCGACGGCCACCGCCGCCAGCGCGAGCGCGAAATAGTAGCGGTCGGCGAGGCGGTAGGCGCCGATCGTCGCCGTCGGCAGCGTCGAGACCTCGGGCAGCACGTTGCCGACGGTGATGCGCAAGATTTCGCCGAGCGCGAGCGTGCCGATGGCGAAGTAGGCGCCTCGGAGACGGAAGGCGACGGCGCCGACGAGCAGCGCGAACGCGGTCGCGGCCAGCGCGCCCAGCGCCGCCCCCGCGAGCACCGGCCACTCGGCGATCCAGAGCGTGCGCGTGACGAGGGCGCCGAGGCCGAAGAACGCCGCGTGGCCGAGGTTGATCTGGCCGGCGTAGCCGGCGACGACGTTCCACGACTGGGCGAGCGCCACCGAGAGGAGCACGAGGAAGAGGAAGTTCAGCACGTCGTCGCGCCGGACGACGAGCGGCACCGCCGCCAGGGCGGCCAGCGCCGTCACGCCGAGCGCGAGCCACCCGCGACGGCTCATCGCGCGAAGAGCCCCCGGGGCCGTGCGACGAGCACGGCCAGGAAGATGACGAGGCCGACGACCTCGCGGTACGGCCCGCCGAACGCGAACGCGCTCGCCGCCTCCGCGAGGCCGAGGACGAGACCACCGACGAAGGTGCCGAGCATCGAGCCGAGCCCGGCGAGGACGACTACGATGAGCGCCTTCAGCGTCCACTCGAGCCCGATGGACGGGCTGATCGAGTAGCCGACGCTCACGAGCGTCCCCGCGGCGCCGGCGAGACCGGTGCCGATTGCGAAGGCAAGGAGGTAAGCGCGCCGGACGTCGATGCCGGTGAGCGCCGCGGCCTCCCAGTCCTCCGCGGTCGCGCGGATCGCCCGCCCCCAGCGCCAGCGCTGGAGCAGGAGGTGGAGCGCGCCGATCAGCGCGAAGGCGAGGACGAGGCTCGCCAGGCGGACGAGGGGAATCGCGATGGGGCCGAGGGAGAGGACGGCGCCGGCGTAGGTGGTCGTGATCGAGCGCTCGTCCGCCGTCCACAGGCGCACGGCCAGAGCGTGCGTCGCGAGCGCCAGTCCGAAACCGATCAGCAGCGAGTTCTTGATACGCGTCTCCTCGTGCGCCCGCACGACGAAGGCGAAGAGGCCCCAGTAGAGCAGCACGCCGAACGCGAGCGCGCCGGCGACGACGAGCGGAAGCGCGAGCAGCGGATCGAAACCCAGGAGTACCCAGAGCCAGAAGGCGCCGTAGCCGCCCAGCATGATCAGCTCGCCGTGGGCGACGTTGAGGACCTTCAAGACGCCGAAGACGAGCGAGAGGCCGGCCGCGGCGAGGCCGTAGAGGCCGCCGACGAGGAGCCCGAGCACCAGCTGCTGGACGAGGATCATGGTAGCGGGGGCCGCGAGCCCGGCAAACTCGCGAGCGGGCCGAGATAGGCGCGGCGCACGTGCGGATCCTGGAGCAGCGCGGGGCCGCTGCCCTCGCCCGCGACGCGCCCGGCCTCGAGGATATAGGCGCGGTGGGCGAGACCGAGGGCGGCCTGGACATTCTGCTCGACGAGGAGGATGGACACGCCGCCCCGGTTGATTTCGCCGATGACGCCGAGGATCGTCTCGACGATACGCGGCGCGAGACCGAGGGAGGGCTCGTCGAGGATCAGCAGGCGCGGCGCGGCCATCAGCGCGCGTCCGATCGCCACCATCTGCTGCTGGCCGCCCGAGAGCGTGCCGGCGAGCTGGCGCCGCCGCTCGCGCAGGATCGGGAAGATCTCGTAAATCCGCTCGCGGCCTCGGCCGAGCCCCGCACGCGCGTGGGGCGTGAAGGCGCCCAGGTCCAGATTCTCCTCGACGGTCATCCCGCCGAAGAGCCGCCGTCCCTCGGGCACGACCGCGAGGCCGCGCTCGACGATCGCGTGCGGCAGGAGGCCCACGATCTCCGCACCGCCGAAACGGATGCGCCCGGCGCGCGGCACCAGGAGCCCCGTGACGCAGCGGATGAGGGTCGTCTTCCCTGCCCCGTTCGGGCCCAGGAGCGCAACGATCTCGCCGGGGCCGACCCGCAGGGTGACGCCCGAGAGGGCAAGGAACGGCCCGTAGGCGGCCTCGACCGCCTCGACCTCAAGCACGCCGCGCGCCCCCGGCTCCCGTGCCGAGATAGACGTCCACGACGGTCGGGTCGGCGGCGACGGCGTCCGGCGGTCCTTCGGCGATCTTCTCGCCCGCGCTCAGCACGATCACCCGGCGCGAGAGGTCGAGAAGCGCCCAGACGATATGCTCGACCATGAGGATCGTCACGCCTTCCCGCTGGAGCCGCCGCAACAGCACCATCACGCCCTCCGTCTCGACGGGGCTGAGGCCGGCCATCAGCTCGTCGAGCAGCAGGAGGTGCGGCGCGGTCGCGAGCGCGCGCGCCAGCTCCAGGCGCTTGCGATCCATCAGCGTGAGCGACGCGGCTGGCACGTGCCCGCGGCCACCGAGGCCGACGAGCGCGAGCAACCGTTCGGCCTCGGCGGCGGCCGTCGCGCGGCGCTCGCGCGCGCGGCCGTAGAGGCGACCGACCAGCACGTTCTCGAGCGCGGAGAGCCCGGCGAACGGCCGGACGTGCTGAAACGTGCGCGTGATGCCCTCGGCGCAGACGCGGTGGGGCGACCAGCCCGTGATGTCGCGGCCGGCCAGGCGGATGCGCCCGGCGTCCGGACGGAGCGCGCCGGTGATCAGGTTGAAGAGAGTGGTCTTCCCCGATCCGTTGGGGCCCATGACCCCGACGAGCTCGCCCTCGTCGACGGTGAAGCTGACTCCGCTGACCGCGCGGACGCCGCCGAAGGCCTTGGAGACACCCTCCAGTTCGAGGAGCGCCAACGCTCCGCTAGGCCCTCACCGGCTCGCGAAGGGCGGCGCCGGGTAGGCGAGCTTCGCCGTTGCGGAGTCCCTCGGCCACACCAGCTCCTGCTTGCCGTTGAGCCACTGGACGAACACGGCGTTGACGATCCCCGTGCCGTCAGCGCGGAACTTGACGGGGCCGATGACCGTCGTCATGTCGGTCGCCGCGATCGCGTCACGGATCCGGTCGCGGTCGAGCGAGCCTGCTCGGCCGATCGCGTTGGCGAGGATCTGCACGCACGCGTAGGCGGGGCCGGCGATCGGATCGGCGGGGCGGCCGACCTTCTTCTCGTGCGCCTCGTTCAGCTCTTTCACTCCCGACGCTCTGATCGCGTGGTGCCAGCCCGGCCCGAGCACGACATAGTCGCCGTCCTTGCCGAGGTTCTTCGCCCACACCGGTGGATCGGGCGCGCGGATCAGCATCGTCAGCTTCGGGTTGTAGCCGAGCTCCTTCATCTGCTTGACGATCGTCATGCCATCGGGCGGAGTCGGCAGTCCGAACACGACGTCGGCGTTGGCGCTCTTGGCCTTCAGAATGAGGTCGGAGAAGTCCTTGGCGCCGGGCGCGTACTCGGCGTTGACGACCACCTGGTAGCCGGCACCCTTGCCGGCCTCGGTCCACGCCGTCGCCATCTCGCGCCCCCAGTCGGTCTTCTCCTGGAAGATCGCCGCGGTCTTCGGACGCTCGCCGGCGGGAATGGAGGCGAGGAGATCCGCGGTGCCCTGGCGAATATCGGGCGACTTCCAGAAGGGCGAGAAGAGATAGCGGAAGCCCTGCTGGTGGATCTTGTGGAGCGCGAAGGCGACGCCGAGGTAGGGCGTCTTGTTCTTCTCGGCGACCGACGCGGCGGCCGCGTGCAGGTCGGAGCCGAACCCGCCGAGATAGGCGACGACGCCCTGTGCGGCCAGCGTCTCGAGGCGGCTCACGGTCTTGGTGGCGTCCGACTCGTCGTCCAGCAGCGCGAGCTCGAGGGCCATCTTCTTGCCGCCGACGGCGACGCCGCCGGCGGCGTTCACGTGTTCGACGGCGATCTCGTAGCCGGCCCGGACCTGCGCGCCGCCGCCGCCGTAGCGTCCGGTGAGAGGCACAACGGCGCCGACCTTGATAGTCTGGGCGGCCGCGAGCGCCGGCCAGGCGACGAGCAATGCGAGCAGCGCGACTCGGAGAGCTTTCATTGACGCCTCCTTGAGCGTGTCAACGCCTCTTCGGCGGGTGGGCGCGCACGGCCTCTTCATTGACCGCGGTGCCGCAGCTCGGACCCGTCGGCAGGAGGAGATGTGATCTTGAGGAAGTCGGGCGATTTTTCATGGCGGCCAATATAGCAGCACAGGCCTCGCCACGAACAGGGACCTCGAGAGGCGCACGCGAAAGCTCGGGGGCGGGACCGGTACGCCGCCCCCGAGCTCGCTGTGTAGTGCGCAGCGTCACGCTGCGCGTCCCGGCATACGCCGGGACTTCAGTACGGCCAAGCGATTGCTAGGCGCGCCGCCGGCGCCAGAGCACCCGCGGCGCGCCAGACGAGCCGGGTGGAGTTTCCATGATCAACCTCCACATCGGTTGGCGCCACGACCAGGAGGAGGCGCCTTCCCCTCCCGTCACATCTCACTTAACTCCCGGCAGGCTCGGAGTCAAGCGGCCAGGGGTGGCCGGATTGGAGGTATGATTGCGCCGCGAATCGTCCCGAAAGGGGAGCGACATGACAGCCATCACCCCGTCCGTCGATCTCGATCGCCGCGGCCGCATCGCCGTGCTCACCATCAACAACCCGCCCGTCAACGCGCTGAGCCAGCACGTGCGCCAGGGGCTGCGTGACGGCGTCACCCAGGCGATCGCCGACGCGGCGGTCGGCGCCATCGTCATCACCTGCGCCGGGCGCACCTTCATCGCCGGCGCCGACATCACCGAGTTCGGCAAGCCGCCGAGGGAGCCCGGCCTCCACGAGGTGCTCGACCTGATCGAGAGCTCCCCGAAACCCGTGGTCGCCGCCGTGCACGGCACCGCGCTCGGCGGCGGGCTCGAGGTCACGCTCGCGTGCCACTACCGGGTCGGCGTCAGGACGGCGCGCTTCGGCCTGCCCGAAGTCAAGCTCGGCCTCCTGCCCGGCGCCGGGGGCACGCAACGGCTGCCGCGGGTGGTCGGCGTCGAGAAAGCGCTCCAGATGATCGTGAGCGGTGAGCCGATCGGCGCTGACGCGGCCCTCAACCACGGCCTGATCGACGCGATCGTGGACGGTGACCTCACGGCGGCGGGCGTGGCCTTCGCCGAGAAGATCCTCAGCGAGAGGCGGCCCCTCAAGAAGATCCGCGACCTCGAGGACGCGCTCGCGGCGGCGCGCGGCAAGCCCGAGGTCTTCGCGGACTTTCGTAAATCCGTCGCACGGCAGACGCGCGGGTTCCGCGCGCCGGAGAGCTGCATCAAAGCCGTCGAGGCGGCGGTGAACCTGCCGTTCGACGCGGGGCTCAGGCGCGAGCGCGAGCTCTTTCTCGAGCTGATGGCCTCGCCCGAGTCGAAGGCGCAGCGCTACTTCTTCTTCGCCGAGCGGGAGGCGGCGAAGATCCCGGACGTCCCGCCCGACACGCCGGCGAAGGAGATCAAGACCGCGGCGGTGGTGGGCGCCGGCACGATGGGCGGCGGGATCGCGATGACCTTCGCCAACGTCGGCATCCCCGTCAGCGTGGTCGAGATCTCCCGCGAACCGCTGGAGCGCGGCCTCGCCGTCGTACGAAAGAACTACGAGGCGACGGCGAGCAAGGGGCGGCTCACGGCGGCCGACGTGGACAAGCGCATGGGGCTCATCCGGGGAACCACCGACTTCGGCGCGATCGCCGACGCCGACATCGTGATCGAGGCGGTCTTCGAGGAGATGGCGGTCAAGAAAGACGTCTTCGCGAAGCTCGACAAGATCTGCAAGGCCGACGCGGTGCTCGCCACCAACACCTCGACGCTCGACGTCAACGAGATCGCGGGGGCGACCGCGCGGCCGGAGAGCGTCATCGGCATGCACTTCTTCTCCCCCGCCAACGTCATGAAGCTCCTCGAGGTCGTGCGCGGCGCCAAGACGTCGAAGCCCGTGATCGCGACGGCGATGAGCGTCGGCCGGCGCATCGGCAAGGTCCCGGTGCTGGTCGGCGTCTGCTATGGCTTCGTCGGTAACCGCATGCTCCACCAGCGCGGCAAGCAGGCGGAGCGGCTCATTCTCGAGGGCGCGCTCCCGCAGCAGGTGGACAAGGTGCTCTACGATTTCGGATTCCCCATGGGGCCGTTCGCGATGGGCGACCTCGCCGGCCTCGACGTGGGCTGGCGGATCCGCAAGGGGCGGGGCGAGCGCGCCCTGATCGCCGACCGCCTCTGCGAGCTCGGGCGCTTCGGCCAGAAGACCGGCGCCGGCTATTACCGCTACGAGGGCGGCGACCGCACGCCGATCCCCGATCCCGACGTCGAGAAGATCATCCTCGAGGTCTCCAGGGAGCAGTCGGTCCAGCGCCGCCCGATCTCGGACCAGGAGATCCTCGAGCGCCTGCTCTACCCGATGGTGAACGAGGGAGCGAAGATCCTCGAGGAGAAGCTCGCGATCCGCGCGAGCGACATCGACGTGATCTGGGTCTACGGCTACGGCTGGCCGGTCTACCGGGGCGGCCCGATGTTCTGGGCGGACCAGGTGGGGCTCAAGGCGATCAAGACCCGCATGCTGGAGACCCAGCGCCGGCACGGGGACGTCTGGCAACCGGCCGCGCTCCTGAGCCGGCTGGCGGACGCGGGCAAGGCGTTCCTGGACGCCTCATGACAGAGCCATCGGGGCCCGATCCCGTCGTCGAGGCCTACAAGAAGCACCTCGACCGCTCGCTCATCCGGCAGAACCTCCAGCGTTCCATCCAGGAGCGGCTCGAGGCGCTGATGGAGCTCCAGCGCCTCGCGGAAGAGCTGCAGCGCTCGGGTCGCCGCATCGGGACGCGATGACCGATTTCGAAGGCCGGCTGGAGCAGCGCTAGCAGCCGTTCCCGGTGTACAATAGCGCCCTGCCCATGAATCGGGTGATCCGGCTGACTCCCGAGCACACCCTCCGCCGGGCCGCGAAGCGGTTCCTGGAGGCGCCGGGGGACAACTGCCCGAAGTGCGAGAGCACGTACGTGCGCCGCGAGCCCGCGTTCATCCACTGCCGCTGCTGTGGCAACCTCGCGCGGATCGCGAACGCGTCGCTCGCGGACCAGGCGTTGTACGAGCTCCGTGCCGGCCTGCGTCTGGCGTCCTGACAAGGCCGTCAAGGCCCTTCGATGATCTAGCAGCGTGTCGGGTTAGTTGCCGTTCGAGCGCCGCCGCTTGTTGCGCACGTAGTCGACCAGCACGTACTCGCCGAGGCGCTCGGGCGCGGCGAAGAATGCGCGCCCACGGTTGATGCGCGCCATCTCCTGGACGAAGGCGGTGAGCGACGGGCTCCGGGCGAGCATGAAGGTGTTGATCGTGATCCCCTCGCGAGTGCAGCGCTGGACCTCCTTGAGGGTCTCCTGGAGCGTCCGGCGCGTGGGCGGATAGGAGAACTCGGCCTCGGTCCCTTCCAGGTGCGCCGTCGGCTCGCCGTCGGTGATCATGATGATCTGCCGGTTGGACACCTTCTGGGACCCGAGGAGCTGGCGCGAGAGCGCGAACCCCGCGTGCATGTTGGTCCCGACGTTCCAGTCGGTCCACGTGAGGCTCGGCAGCTGTTCGGCCGTGAACTCGCGCGCGTAGAGCGAGAAGCCCACGACGTGGAGGCTGTCGCGCGGGAACTGGCCGCGGATGAGCGCGTGGAGCGCGAGCGCGACCTTCTTGGCCGGCCCGAACAGGCCGTTGTTGATCATCGAGCGGCTCATGTCGAGCATCACGACCGTGGCGGCCCGCGTCGAGAGCTCCGTGCGAAACACCTCGAAGTCGTCGGGTACCAGGCGCACCGGCGTCCCGGGCCCGCCGCGCTCGACCGCGTTCATCAGCGTCTGCTTGAGGTCGAGCAGGAACGGGTCGCCGAACTCGTAGTGCTTGGTATCGTCCGCGCGATCGCCGCCCGCGCCGCGGTGGCTCACGACGTGGCGGCCGAAGCGGTCGCGCTTCAAGTGGGCGAAGATGTCGCGGAGCGCCTTGTCGGCGATCCGGCGGACCGCGCGCGCGGTCAGCTCGAGCCGGTCGCCCTTGCGCTCGAGATAGCCCGCCTCCTCGAGCTTCTTCGCGATCTCGCGGAGCTTCTCGAGGTCCCGCGCGGCCTCCTCGCCCAGGAGCTTCTCGACCTGGGCACGGTCGATCGTGTCGAGGTCCTCGGGACTCTGCGCGTGGCGCATCTGGCGCTCGAGCTCGTCCATCTGCTGGAGCTCCTCCATGAGTCGCATCGCCTCACGGAGCGTCAGCTCCTCGTCGCCGCCGAACTCGTAGCGGCGGCGCAGCTCGTCGAGCGGCAGGAGGTCCTCGAGGTGCCCGGCGAGCTGGGCCAGCGCGGCTTCGAGGCGCTCGTCTTGCATGAAGAGCGTGCTCATCAGCTCCTGAAGCTCTCGTCGCTGGCCGGGCGACATGCTCTCGAGGAGCGACTGCATCTGCGCCATCTGCCGGCCGAGCTGCGCGAGCAGATCGTCGAGGCTCTCGGCGCCGGGGAAGAACTGACCCCACTTGTCTTTGAAAGCCTGGAAGTCGGGCTCCTCGCCCTCCGCCCGCTGGCGGAGCATCCGGTTCAGGTCCTGGAGCATCTCGCGCAGGCGCCGGAGATCCTCGGGCGTCATCCCCTGGAGCGCCTGCTGCATGCCCTTGAGGAAGGGCTGGAGCATCTGCGCGCGGAGCGCCTGCATGAGCTCGTCGAACAAGCGCTTCGCCTCAGGATCCACGAAGTCGTAGCTCTGCAGCTCGTGGATCTGGCCGGCCGGGTCCGGCGGAAGCGCGTCGAGCTCGGCGAGCTTCTGCTCGGCCGACTTGCCGGCGAGACGGTCCTTGACCCCCTCTCGCTCCTTCTGGATGATGTCGGCGAGCTTCTTCTTGATGTCCTCCAGTGCGGAGCCGAGATCGTAGCGGTCGAGCTGCTGCTGCCGCCGCTGCCGGAGCTGCTTCAAGAGATCTTGGAGCCCCGGCGTCCGCTGACCCTCCGGATGCTGGAGGCCCTGCTGGAACAGGCGCCGGAGCGCGCGCCAGGGATCGCCGTCGAGCATGAGGTCGTCGGCCATCGCGGACAGGAGATCGTCGGCGTCGAGGTCCGGGACCGCCTGCGAGCCGTCCCAGCGCGAGTAGCGGATCAACATGGCTGTGTCGATTATAGAGCCTGTCGTATTCTACGTTCATGACAACTACCCCGACCGCCCGCTTCGAGCACCTCCTGTCGAGCCGTGCCCTGATCGGATGGGGCGCCCCGGTCGCGACCGCCCGTCCCGTCGCCAGTCCGCTCTACGAGTTCGGCGGCGGCTATCCGGACCCGGCCTCGTTCCCCTACGACGACATGGTCGAGGCCACGGCACGGATGATGAAGGCCGAGGGGGCGCAGGCCCTCACGTACGGCGACCCCCAGGGTTATCGCGGGCTCCGCGAGCTCGTCTGCCACAAGTACCGGGTGTTCGAGGGCCTCGAGGTGACGCCGGAGAACATCTTCGTCGCGAACGGCTCGGGCCACGCCCTCTCGCTCGCGTTCAGCGCGTTCGTGGACCCGGGCGACCCGATCATCTGCGAGGCGCCCACGTTCTCCGGGTCGCTCAACAACATCCGGCGGCATGGCCCGGAGATCCTGGACGCGCCTGTGGACGCCGACGGCATGGTCACGCGCGTGGTGCGCGAGCGGCTCGAAGGGCTCAAGCGGCAGGGCCGTCGGTGCAAGCTGATTTACACGATCGTGAACTTTCAGAACCCGGCGGGCCCCGATCTGTCCCTCCGCCGCCGCCAGGAGCTGGTCCAGCTGGCCGAGGAACACGACACCTTCATCCTCGAAGACGACGCGTACGGCGAGCTCAGGTTCGAAGGCGAGCCGAAGCCGCCGGTCTACGCGCTGGACCGCGGCGGGCGCGTGATCCGGGCCGGCACGCTCTCGAAGATCCTCGGCGCGGGCGTGCGGCTCGGCTGGCTCTGCGCGCCGCGCGCGATGCTCCCGGCCTTCCAGGGCTTCAACTTCGGCGGCGGCGTGAACCCCTTCATGTCGCGCGTGGCGACCTGGTATCTGCGCGACCACATGGAAGAGCACGTGAAGCTCTTGATCGACGTCTATCGCGCCAAGCGCGACGCCATGCTCCGGGGGCTCTGGGAGGTGCTCGAGTCCACCGACGTCGAGATCAGCCGCCCCGCGGGCGGGTTCTTCATCTGGATCAGGCTCCCGGCCGGGACCGACTCTGCGCGGCTCGAGGAGTTGGCGGTGGCGGCGCGGGCTCAGTACACGCCGGGGCCCGCGTTCTTCCCCAACGGCGGCGGCGAGCGCTTCATCCGCCTGGCCTTCAGCTACGAGCCACCGGAGAAGTGCTACGAGGGCGCTCGGCTCATCGCGCGCGCGATCCTCGACGCGCGGCGGTAACGCGCGCTCCGCGCCGCGCTCTTCAAACAGAACGACTTCGCTGCCCTTCAGTCGGAAGCCGATCCGCATCTTGTTGCGGACCGCGGCCGGTACACGCGACTCGTCCCTATGACTGCAGCCTGTCCAACTCTGGCAACAGCCGACGGCCTTCGGCCGCGGCTGCTATCAGGGTTATGCGGTGCAGCCAGCGATAGGGTTTGACGACATGTCGGATCTGACATAGAGTAGTGCCAGTGAGCCCGAGCGACAAGCCGCTCGTCTGGCTTCACGGAGAGATCAAGACGCCGCCCTTCTCCAAGGCGGCCAGGATCGAGGCCGGTTATCTGCTCCGTCTGTTACAGAAGCGGCAGGCGGTTGGCATGCCTCAGTCGAGACCAATGCCCGTGGTAGGGCCGCGCTGTCACGAGCTGCGAGTCCGTGACGCAGCCGTTGACTGGAGGATCGTGTACAGGCTCGACGCCGACGCCGTGGTTATCTTGGAAGTCTTCAGCAAGAAGACCCGGGCGACGCCGAAGGCCGTCATTGCTGCGTGCACCCGCAGGCTGAGGGAGTACGACCGTGCGTGAAGAAAAGCGACGACGGCTAGAGGCAAGGGGCTGGAGGATCGGAACCACCCAGGAGTTTCTGCGCCTGAGCGAAGGGGAGGCCGCGTACATAGACCTCAAGGTGCGACTGGCCACCGGCCTGCGTGAACGGCGGCGGCGGCGGAGCCTCACGCAGGCGGACCTCGCTAAACGTCTCCAATCGAGCCAATCGCGAATCGCTAAGATGGAGGCCGGCGATCCCTCGGTGTCGTTGGACCTCCTGATCAGGTCGCTGCTGATCCTTGGCACCTCGCGCCGGGAATTGTCACGGATCATTTCGGCTCGCTCGCCCGTCCCTGCCGCATAACGCACCGCCGAAGCGCGAAGTTGGGCAGCGTGCTTGCACCCCCTCCCAGCCACCGCGTGCCGTGTTACGCAGACCGGTCATATCCGATATCCGCGACGTCGCTTTGGCCGTCTCGACAGAAGCGGCCGGCCTGGACGTCCTTGTTGAGCTTGCGTGAGAGGTGGAGGCCTTCGAGGATGAACTCGAGCGCCGAGGCCGTGCTCGCGGGCCCCCCCGCGCCGAGCTTCTTCACCGCGGCCTGGAGCGGGCTCACCCGGCCGATCTGGTTCACGTACTCGGCGGACGCCATGGTGTCGGACACTGTGATCGCGAGCCCGCCATGAAAGGCGGCCACCACCTCGTCGAGCTCACTCGCGCGGAAGCACCGGCCGAACACGTTGAGCACGGCGCGCTGGACGAGCTTGCCGAGCACCTTGTCCTCGCCGCCGTCGCCGAGCGTCTCGAGCTCGATCTTGCCGCTCGTCGAGGCGACGACGGCCCCGAGGTCGCTCACGCGGGGCGCCGCCTCGTGCTCGCCAAGACGGATCGCGCGCTTGAGCGCGCTCGACACGAGGTTCTCGTAGTTGCAGATGGTGACGCGCACCGACACGCCCGAGCGCTGGCTGATCTCCGGCGTCTTCCGGGCCAGGTGGGTCAGCTCGGCGACGATCTCCTTCATGTAGCTCGGCGTGACAGTCTGAAAGCCGTCGGCCGAAAAGCTCGTCCGCTCCGCCTCCATGATCGCGATCTCGTCCTCGAGCCGCTTCGGGTAGTGCGTGCGGATCTGTGAGCCGAACCGGTCCTTGAGCGGGGTGATGATCCGCCCGCGGTTGGTGTAGTCCTCGGGGTTCGCGCTCGCGACCACGTAGAGGTCCAGCGGCAGGCGCACCTTGTAGCCGCGGATCTGGACGTCGCGCTCCTCCATGATGTTGAGGAGCCCCACCTGGATCCGCTCGGCGAGGTCGGGCAACTCGTTGAGCGCGAAGATGCCGCGATTGGTCCGCGGCAGGAGCCCGTAGTGGATCGTCAGCTCGTCGGCGAGATACCGGCCCTCGGCGACCTTGATCGGGTCCACTTCGCCGATGAGGTCGGCGATCGTGATGTCGGGCGTGGCGAGCTTCTCGCCGTAGCGGCGGTCGCGCGGGATCCAGACGGTCTCGGCCGCGTCGCCCCGCTCGGTGATCCGCGCGCGGCAGGCGCCGCAGATCGGCGCGAACGGGTCGTCGTTGATCTCGCAGCCGGCGAGCGCCGGCACCGCCTCGTCGAGCAGATTCACCAGGAGGCGCGCCATGCGCGTCTTGGCCTGGCCGCGCTCGCCGAGGAAGACGATGTCCTGGCCGGAGAGGATCGCGTTCTCGATCTGGGGCACGACGCTCTCGTCGTAGCCCACGATCCCGGGAAAGAGCGGCTCCCCGCGCTGCAGGCGCGCGATCAGGTTGTCGCGCAGCTCCTGCTTGACCGACTTCACCTGCCAGCCGCTGGCCCGGAGCTCGCCGACCGTGCGCGCCCTCATCTCGTCTCGCCTTTCTCGCCCAGGACCCCGCGCAGCCACGCGGAGAGGTCGCGGATCTCGTCGCCGCACACCGAGTGCCCCATCGGGTACTCGTGCCACGTCACACGATAGCCTAGCTCGGTGAGCTTGTCGCGGGATCGTCGCGCGCGGGCCAGCGGGATCAGCGGGTCGTGGGTCCCGTGGGCCATGAAGACGGGCGCGTCACGGTTGGCCGGGCTCGCCTCGGCCGCGAGCGTGTCGGCGAGCGGCAGATAGCCCGACAGCGCCACGATCCCGGCGAGCCGCTCGGCGTGGCGGAGCCCTGTGTGGAGCGCCATCGCGCCCCCCTGGGAGAACCCGGCCAGCACGATCCGGGCCGCGGGGAACCCGCGCGCCGTCTCGCGCGCGATCAGCGCCTCGACCCGCGCCTGCGACGCCCGGATCCCGGCGGCGTCCTCGCGGCCGTCGCCGACGACGTCGTACCAGGCGCGCATCACGGACCCCCGGTTGATCGTCACGGGCCGCATCGGCGCGTGGGGGAACACGAACCGGAGCGCGAGCGTGGGCGGCAGATCGAGCTCGGAGACGATCGGCTCGAAGTCGTGGCCGTCGGCACCGAGCCCGTGCATCCAGATCACCGACGCGGCCGGGCGCGGGCCGGTCTCGATCTCGACCCCGTCGAGCAGGTCAGGCGTGCTCAGCTCGGCCCGCCCTCCCGCTGGACGAGGGGACATGGACGTAGAGCTGCGCAGGCCGCGGCCGCGCGCTCCCCGGCGCCTGCGGCGGGCGCATCGCGTAGGTCACGGGCCGCTGGTGGTCGCCGTACTGGCGCTCGGCGTTGTAGACGCGACTGAACTTCCAGATGGACCGGACGAAGTTCGTCTGGCCCCGGAGGAGCAGGCCGAGCGCGAGCGACGCGGTCTGCCGGATCGCGGCCACGCCGAGGTGCTTCCGGCTCAGGATCGCCTGCGTCTTCACGAGCTCCTCGTAGAAGCGGCGGAGGGGCAGGCGCGTCGGCAGCACCGCGTGCTGGACGTCGAAGAGCCGGTAGTCGAGCGTCGTCAGCCGGCGCGACTCCGTCATCCAGGTCTCGGTCCCCGGGTACGGCGTGCCCACCGTGAGGTGGACGATCTCGGGGACGCTCATGGCCCACTCGCGCACGATCGCGAATCGGCGCTCGTCCCAGTCGGGGTCGGCGATGATGTTGATCGCCACCGTGAGGCCGAGCTCGCGCGCGACCTCGAGGGCGCGGAGGTTCTCGTTGGGCGTGACCCGCTTCCGGTGGAGTCGGAGCCCCTCCGCGTCGAGCGCTTCCACGCCGAGGAACATGTAGTGGAGGCCGAGCCGCCTCCAGTACGCGAACACCTCGCGGTTTTTCAGGAGCACGTCGCACCGCGTCTCCAGGTAGTACGCTTTGCGGATCCCGCGGCGCTCGATCTCGCGGCCGATCGCGTAGCCGTGCTCGGCCTGGACGAAGGCCACGTCGTCCACGAGGAACACGTTGGGCTCCGTGATGCGCGCGATGTCCTCGGCCGCGGCCTCGGGCGACGCCTTGCGGTAGCTCCGGCCGTAGAAGGTCCACGCGCTGCAGAACGAGCAGTCCCACGGGCAGCCGCGCGTGAACTCGGCCGACGCGCACGGGTCGAGCACCCCGATGAAGTACTTCCGCCGGCGCCGCGTCAGCTCGCGCGCGGGCGGGAACCGGTCGAGGTCGTCGAGCAGCGGCGGCGCCGGGCCCAGGCCGTGCCGGGTCACGACGCCGGGCAACGTCTCGAGCTTCGGGTCGCCGATCGCCTCCAGGAGACGGGGCGCGCTCGCCTCGCCTTCGCCACGGACGGCGCAGTCGAGCGCGCCGCGCGCGTGGTCGAGGAGCTCGGGTCCGATGAACGAGCCGGAGTGCCCGCCCGTGAAGACGAAGCAGCGCGGGCGGCGCCGCTTGGTCTCGATCGCCAGGTCGACCACCTCGGGCACGTTCGCCAGGTAGTTCAGCGAGAAGCCCACGGCGTCGGGCCGGAACGTCTCGAGCTCACGGAAGTACTCGCGGTGGCCGAAGATCTGCAGATCGAGCACGCGGACGTCGTGCCGGGCGGCGCGGAGCGCCGCGGCCACGCGCTCGAGCCCGAGCGGCTCGAGGCGCAGGTAGATCTCCGAGTACAGGAGCGGGCTCGGATGGACGAGCAGGACGCGCATCGACGTCTCCCCCGGTAGCGCCATTGTACCGCCGGGCGTCAGACCGCTCGACCGAGCTGTCCTAGGACGAACGCGTGGTCGAACGCGAGCTCGCGGAGCGCGTCGTAGCGGCCCGAGGCGCCGCTGTGACCGGCGTCGAGATTGACCTTGAGGAGCAGCGGGCGGTCGTCGGTCTTGAGCGTCCGGAGCCTCGCGACCCCCTTTGCGGCCTCCCAGTACATCACCTGACTGTCGTTGAGCGCGGTGCGCACGAGGATCGCCGGGTAGCGCTGTGGAGCCAGGTTCGTGTACGGGCAGTAGGTCTTCATGTACTCGTAGTGCTCGCGGAGCTTCGGGTTGCCCCACTCCTCGAACTCGCCGACCGTCAGCGGGAGCGACGGGTCGAGCATCGTGTTGATCACGTCCAGGAACGGTACGCGCAGGACCGCCGCCGTGCAGAGGTCGGGCCGCATGTTCAGCACCGCGCCGACCAGGAGGCCGCCCGCGCTCCCGCCCTCGACCACGAGCCGGTCGTGCGCGGTGTAGCCCTCCCGCACGAGGAGCTCGGCGCAGGCGATGAAGTCGGTGAACGTGTTGCGCTTCTTGAGCATCCGCCCGTCGTCGTGCCAGCGCTTGCCGAGCTCGCCGCCGCCGCGCACGTGGGCGACGGCGACGGCCACGCCGCGCTCGAGGAGGCTGAGGCGGTTCGACGAGAAGGTCACGGGATACGGCATCCCATACGCGCCGTAGCCCGTGAGCACCGTCGCGCTCGTGCCGTCGCGCGGCGCGTCCTTCGGACAGACGAGCGAGATCGGGATGCGCGTGCCGTCGGCGGCCGTCGCGTGGACGCGCTCGGTGCGATAGCGCGCGGGATCATAGCCGCCGAGCACCTCGGTCCGCTTCAGGAGCCGGAGCTCGCGCGTCACGGTGTCGTAGTCGAAGACCGAGGTCGGGGTGATGAACGACTCGTAGCGGAACCGGTACCGCGGCGTCACGAACTCGGCGTTCGCCTCCGGCCCGACGTCGTACGCCGGCTCCGGGAACTCGATGTGGTGGGAGGCGCGCGAGTCGAGATCGGTGACGCGCAGGCGCACGAGCCCGTCCGCGCGCTCTTGCAGGACGTAGTGGTCCGCGAAGACGTCCACGCTCTCGAGCATGACGTCCTCGCGGTGCGGGACCAGCTCGGTCCAGCGCTCGGGCCGCGGATCGGCCACGGGCGCCGCGACGAGCCGGAAGTTGCGCCGCCCGCCACCGTTCGTGCGGATGTAGAACAGGTCGCGGCCGTGCTCCACGTCGTACTCGTGCTCGTGCTCCCGCGGCGCCAGCACGGTCCACACGCCGCCGGGGCTCTCGGCGCCGAGGTAGCGAACCTCGGTGGTCGTGTGGCTCGCCGAATAGAGGAAGACGTACGCGAGGCTCCGCGACCGCGTCACGCCGAACCGGAACAGCTCGTCGGTCTCCTCGAGGAGGAGATCGCCCGCGGCGACGCCCAGGCGGTGGCGCCAGAGCCGGTGGGGGCGCTTGGCGCGGTCTTCGGTGACGTAGAAGAAGGTCGCGGGAGCCGCCGACCACGCGACGGAGGCGACGCGCTCCACGCGATCGGGCTCGAGCGCGCCCGTACGGAGATCTTTCACGTACAGCGTGTACTCGCGGGCTCCGGTGAAGTCCACGGTGTACACGAGGCGCTGGCCGTCGTCGCTCACGGCGTAGGCGCCGAGCGAAAGGAACGCGTGGCCCTCGGCGAGGCGGTTGAGGTCGAGCGTGATCTCCTCGGGCGCGTCGAGGCTCCCGTGCCGGCGGCAGAGGATCGGGTACTGCTTGCCCTTCTCCGTGCGCGAGTAGTAGTAGTAGTCCCCCCGCCGGTACGGGACGGTCGCGTCGTCCTCTTTGATCCGGCCGAGCATCTCCGCGTAGAGCGCCTTCTGGAATGGTTCGGTCGGCTTCATCACCTCGTCGGCGTAGGCGTTCTCGGCCCTGAGGTACGCGAGGACCTCAGGATCGTCCTTCTGCCGGAGCCAGGCGTAGTCGTCCTGACGACGGTCGCCGTGGACGACGTCCACCTTCGGGATCCTCTTCGCGACGGGAGGTGTCGGCACGGGTAGTGAACAGAGTCTACAGCCTCGGTCCAGCCTTGAAGCCGATCGCTATGGCTCGGTATGGTAGTATGGCATTGGTATGGTAAAAGTGACGTTCACGCTCGACGAGGCCACCGTCGAACGGCTGCGGCAGGCGGCTGCGCGCGCCCGAAAACCGCAGAGCCAGGTCGTTCGCGAGGCCGTCAAGGACTACGCCGACCGCGTCGGCAGGCTCAGCGAGGAGGAGCGGATGCGCCTCCTCAAGGTCTTCGACACGGTCGTCCCGGCGATCCCGCTTCGACCCGCAGCCCGCGTGGACGCTGAGCTGCAGGCGATCCGAAGCGCGCGGCGGAAGGGCGGACGACGGCACGCACGTCGAGCTCGGTGATCCATCTCGACACCTCGCTGTTGGTCGACGCCCTCACGGGACCTCGACGCTCGGCCGGCGCGCTCAGAAAGACGATCGAGCGCGGAGAACGCGTCGCCCTGAGCACCCTCGTCCTCTACGAATGGCGCCGCGGGCCTCGACTGCCCGAGGAACTGGCGGCGCAGGAGGCGTTGTTCCCGAACGAGTCTGTCGTTCCGTTTGGGCGGCAGGAGGCCGCACTCGCGGCCGAACTCTATCGAGCGATCAGACGGCCCCGCGGGCGCGAGATCGACCTCGCGATCGCCGCGTGCGCGCTCGCCAACGGGGCGGAGTTCTGGGCGCTCAACCCACAGGACTTCCGCGACATCCCGAGTCTGACGATTTTCACCGGCTGAGCCCCGCTCGACCGGACGTCAACAGCCGAGCTTCTCGGCGAGGTCGATGAAGTCCTCGGCGACGAAGTCCCAGTCGCGCGTCGGCCGGAGGTCGGTCGTCTGCGTCGGACCGTGCTCGGTCCGGCGGTGCACGAAGGCGGTGCGGAAGCCGAGGGCGGCGGCCGCGGCGAGGTCGCCGTTGTGCGCGGCCACCAGCACGCACTGGGCGGGTACCAGCCCGAGCAGCTCCGCTGTCGTCAGATACGCTGCGGGCTGCGGCTTGTAGTGGCGCGCGACCTCGGCGCCGAGGATCGCGTCCCACGGGAGCCCGGCACGCTTGGCCATGTCCACCAGGAGCGCGACGTTGCCGTTCGAGAGCGTCGTGAGAATGAACTTCCGCTTGAGGCGCACGAGCCCCGGTACGGCATCGGGCCACGGGTCGAGGCGGTGCCAGGCGCGGTTCAGGTGGTCGATCTCCGCCTCGGTGAGTCCGGTGACGCCGAACCGGACGAGGAGCTGATCGAGCGCCATCCGGTGAAGATCGTCGAGCTTGGTCCACGGCATCGCGCCGCTCCGCACCTGCTCCAGCATGGGCTGGTAGAGGCCGCGCCACGCGTCAGCGAACGCGGTCCAGCTGACCTTCAGGCCCTTGGCGCGCCCGAGCGCCTCACCCTCGCGGATCAGGCTCGACCGCCAGTCAACGACGGTGCCGAAGACGTCGAAGGTCAGCGCCTTGATCGACGCGACGTCGATACTCATGCCGGCGCGAGGCGCAGGCCGAGCCCGGCCGCAGAGGCCCGAATTCGCTCGTCGAGACTGAGCAGGACGAGATCCTCGACCGCCGCGCTCGCGACGAGCGCGCTCGCCAGGTGAAGCGCGTCGAGCGTTCGCACGGGCTCCCCTGGGAACGGCCGCCGGGCACGCTCGATCACCTCACCGTTGAGCCTCAAGAGGCTCCAGTGCGTCGCCGTCCTGTTCAGCAAGGCGCGCAGCCTCTCAGCCTCAGATTCGGCGAGATCGTCGCCAATCGCCGCCCTGATCAAGACCCGGTCGCACTCGACCAGCGTAAGGTCGGACGCGACGACTACGTCGGCCCCTGCGAGCGCCCGACGCACGTCCGACGCACGGCGCTCGCCGAGGAGCCACGCGAGCACTGCGCTCGACTCGGCGTAGAGGTTCAGCGCGGTCCCCGCGCCTCGTCGAGCAGGCGGCGCAGTCGGCCTCGAGGCAGGCGTCGCGGCAGCGCGCGATAGAGTCCGGGCCCGTTGCGGGCGCCGACAGAGAGCGAGCCCCGTTGTACCAGCATCGCGAGCGTCCGGCGCCGCCGCGGGTCGGCGACGGCGGCGCGCGGAGGCAACAGCTCGGCGACGACCTGGCCCCGATCGGTGACAGCGAACCCGTGACCCGCGCGCACCCGTCGCACGTACTCGCTGAGACCGTTTTTCAGCTCCCGAATTCCAACCGTTCGCACGACCTCAATGTAGCCTCACGGGGCTACATTCGTCAATGTCCAATCTTGTAGACGGTCACTGCCTCGCCCAGTGAACGAGCTCGGTACAGGGAGGCGTCCACGCCTATAATGTCCCACATGCCGCACCTGGTGCGAACCATGTGCCCGATGAACTGCCACCCCACCCTGTGCGGCATGCTCGTCGAGATCGAGGACGGGCAGCTCCTCGGCGTCCGGGGCGATCCCGACAATCCCGACAGCCGGGGCTTTCTGTGCATCCGCGGCCAGGCCTCGCGCGAGATCATCGGCAACCCGCGTCGCCTCCTCCACCCGCTCGTCCGCGCACGCCGGGGCGAGGACGCATGGCGGCGCGCCGAGTGGTCGGAGGTCCTGGACCGGATCGTGGAGGGGATGCGCGCCGTCGGGCGCGAGGCCGTCGGCACGTGGTCGGGCCACGGGCTCTTCGCCAACAATTACGGCACGCGGATCGCGTCGCACCTCCTGCGCCGCTTCTCGAACCTCTACGGCTGTCAGTGGTGGAACCCGACGATGATCTGCTGGGGCCTCGGCGCCTGGGGCCTCGGCCTCACGGGCGCGCTCGAGACCAACACCAAGGAGGACATGGGGGCGCACGCGAACCTGATCCTCCTCTGGGGAGCGAACCTCGCCTCACAGCCGAACACGGCGCGCTACGTCGCGGCGGCGAAGCGCCGCGGCGCCTACGTCGTCACGCTCGACGTGCGCGAGACCGAGGCCGCCGCGCAGTCGGACGAGACGCTCCTGATCCGCCCCGGCACGGACGCGGCCCTCGCCCTTGCGCTGATGCACGTCATCGTCGGCGAAGGGCTGTACGACCGTGAGTTCGTCGCCCGCCACACGCTCGGCTTCGACGAGCTGCGGGGCCTTGTCGCGAACTACCCGCCCGCCTGGGCCGCGCGCGTCACGGGGATCGCCGCGGAGCGCATCGCCACGCTCGCGCGCCGCTACGCGACGACGCGACCGGCGATGATCGTGCTCGGCGGCAGCTCCATGCACAAGGGCGCCAACGGCTGGACGGGCGGGCGGGCGATCGGGTGCCTGCCGGCGCTCACGGGCAACCTCGGCATACCCGGCGGCGGCTTCGGCCCGCGTCACGGCAGCGCCGTCCACGGCCAAGGGCTCGCCAGCATCGTCGCCGAGGACCGACGCCCGCCGGGACGCTACGTCCCCAACCAGATGGTGCGCATCACCGAGGCGCTCCTCGACGGCAGGGTCCGCGCGATGTTGCTCTTCGGCACCGACATGCTCTCCTCATACGCCGACGCCGGCCGCGTGGCCGAGGGACTCGCGCGGGCCGATCTCGTCGTGAGCTACGACCTGTTCATGAACGACACCGCGCGGCGCGTTGCCGACGTCGTGCTCCCGGCGACGGCGTGGCTCGAGGAGCTCGGCTGCAAGTCGACGAACACGCACCTCTACCTGATGCCCAAGGTCCTCGAGCCGCCGGGCGAGACGCGCCCCGTCGCGTGGGTGCTGAAGGAGCTGGCGAGCCGCCTCGGCGTGGACGACTTCTACCCGTGGGAGAGCGACGAGGGGCCGATCGACGCGATCCTCGACCATCCGGCGACGGGCCACGCGACCGTCGCGGCGCTCCGCGCAGAGGACGGGATTCGCGCGCTCAGGATCTCCCACGTCGCCTATTCCGACCGCAAGTTCCATACTCCGTCGGGCAAGGTGGAGTTCTCTTCCGACCGCGCGCGGTCCTTCGGGCTCCCCGCGCTCCCGGTCTACGTCGAGCCGCCCGCGTCCCCCTACCCGCTCGCCTTCCGCCAGGGCCGGACGCTCACCCAATTCCACGGCTTCTACGACCACGGCCGCGCACTGCCGACGCTCGCCAACGCGGACCCTGAGCCCTATCTCTGGATCGCTCCCGCCGATGCCGCGGCGCGCGCGATCGCCGACGGCGCAGCGATCAAGATCCACAACGAGCGCGGCGAGTTCCACGCCCGCGCGCGCGTGACCGAGAAGATCCCGGCGGGCACGGTGTGGATGCGCGACGGCTGGGAGGGCCTGAACCGGCTCACGTCCGGGGACGCCGCGATCCCTGACGAGGCCGTCGATCTCTTCGGGTTCTCGGGAGGCCAGGCCGCGTTCGACGCGATGGTGGACGTGGCCCCGGCGTGAGCTTATCGGCGGGGGCCTCGACGGCCCCCTCCGACCCACCCACAGAATCCGATTGCGCCGGCGGAGCCTCGCTCGAACCCAGTTCTCCAAGTGTCTAGCGGCCTGTCGGTGTAAGCGACTTCGAGCGCCGGCTTTGCCGGCGCAACCGATCCTGGGGGGAGGTTTCGGAAGGGGGGCGAAGCCCCCCTCCGAGGTCCTAGCGCGTCGTCGGGGGCGACGCGAGGCCGATCGTCCGCCCGACCTGCGGCGGCCGCGGCAGCGCGTCGTGCGCCTTCTGGATGCGCGCGAGGCGCTCGAGGACCTCCGGGGCCATCGAGGTACTCCGCCGCGTCGCCTCGCTCACGTGGATCGACATCAGCTCGTTCGTCGCCGCCAGATAGCCTTCCGTGGCGTGGAACATCGCGTGGAAATAATGGATGCGCTTGGCGTCATGCTCGAGGAGCAGCGTGGTGAAGCGGAGCGGGTCGCCCGATCGCACCTCGCGGTGGTAGGTGACGTGCGCCTCCAGACAGAAGGTCGTCACGCGATGCTGGCGCCGGTGACCCTCGTCCAGCCCCACCCAGTCCAGGAACTCGTCGGTCGCGAAGTCGAAGACGACGAGGTAGTAGCCCATGTTCATGTGGCCGTTGTAGTCGATCCACTCGGGCCGGACGCGGTCGCGGTAGCGATCGAGCGGTGCGCTGAGGTCGGTCATGAGGCACAGTATACGCAGAATGCCGGAGCTGCCCGACGTCGTGGTCTACATCGAGGCGCTCGAGCGGCGCATCCGCGGCGCCCGGCTCGAGCGGGTGAGGGTCCTGAGCCCGTTCGTGCTCCGCTCCGTGGATCCGCCGCTCGCGGCGGCGGCCGGGCGGACGGTGAGCGGGCTCCGCCGTCTCGGCAAGCGCATCGTCGTCGGGCTGGAGAGCGACCTTTTCCTCGTCCTCCATCTGATGATCGCGGGACGGCTCCACTGGCGGCCGGCTGGCGCCCGGCCGCCGGGGAAGATCGGCCTCGCCGCGTTCGACTTCGCCACGGGTACCCTCGTGATGACCGAGGCGGGAACGAAGAAGCGCGCGGCGATCCACCTCGTGCGCGGCGAGGAGGCGCTCCGCGAGCACGATCCGGGCGGTCTGGAGGTGCTGGAGGCTGACCTGACCGCGTTTCGTGCGGCGCTGCTCGCCGAGAAGCACACGCTCAAGCGGGCGCTCACCGACGCGCGGCTCTTCAGCGGCATCGGCAACGCCTACTCCGACGAGATCCTCCACCGCGCGTGCCTCTCGCCCGTGAAGCTCTCGCAGCAGCTCGCGGACGAGGAGATCCGGCGCCTCTTCGAGGCGACGCGCGCGACGCTGCTGGACTGGTGCGAACGGTTGAGGCGTGAGGCGGGCGACGGCTTTCCCGAGGGCGTCACGGCGTTTCGCGAGGGGATGGCAGTCCACGGGCGCTACGGCAAGCCGTGCCCGGCGTGCGGCGCGCCCGTTCAGCGGATCGTCCACGCCGAGAACGCGACGAACTACTGCGCGCGCTGCCAGACGGGCGGCCGGCTCCTCGCCGACCGCGCGCTCTCACGGCTGCTCAAGGAGGATTGGCCGCGGACGCTCGAGCAGCTCGAAGAACGATCGGCTGGCCGTGGGGCGTGGCGCGCGCGGCGTGATCCCACTCGTCCTTCCGTGTGACGAGCTCGTCCGCCCCGACGAGCCCTTTGGCGGCGACGATCTTCTCCAGGGCGGCGAGCCAGTAATGGTAGTAGCGGCTCCCGTCGTCCACTTCGCCGCGCGCGCGGGCCGCCGCGATCTCGTCGGCCAGGTACGTCGCCCACTCCTTCCACGTGAAGAGGCCGCGCGCGTGGAGCGCCACGGCCATGCCGAAGGCCTGCGCCTCCCACGGCTCCCTGAAGACGGGTCCTTCCTCATCCCGTGGGACCTGCGGCAGGGCAGAAAGATCAGGCGTCGTCATGCGCCAACCGATTTCACGCGGGATCGAGGTGATCGTCCCAGAGGTCCACGTAGACGGCGTCACGCGGCGAGGCCTCGGGCCCCCACAGCTCCCGCGCGGCGAAGCGGACGCTGTAGAGGTGCTGCGGCTTCTTGCCCTGCCCCATCGCGTGCGTATCGGGGAAGATGAAGACGCCGTAGTCGCGGTCGATGGCGCCCCGCTTACCGCGCACGTAGCGCGGCAGTCGCGTGTGGCCGACGGGATTGAGGTTGCGCGCGACGACGCGGTCGCCGGGCTTGAACCGGGGCGGGACGCTGTCCGGAAGTCGCGCCGGGCCGCCCTTGAGGAGCACCTTGCCGACGTCGGCAGCCTTGAGCACTCGCTTTGGCGACGCCATGCCGTGCCGCCGACCCGTCTCGATCTCGTCGCGTGTGACCAGGCCCGTTTCGAGCAGGAGCAGCTCGAGGCCCAGGAGCCACTTCTCGT
The DNA here is from genome assembly GCA_003220675.1 of Candidatus Rokuibacteriota bacterium. Lineage (GTDB taxonomy): Bacteria > Methylomirabilota > Methylomirabilia > Rokubacteriales > CSP1-6 > 20CM-2-70-11. The sequence continues at coordinate 68,414 of QHTD01000155.1, forward strand.
AGTAGCTCGACGCGAGGTACCGGGCGGGCGGGATCCGCTCGCGCGCGTGGCGCGCCATGTCGATGTTCCACTCACCGCTGAAGCCCGCGGCGACTGTCAGCGCGAAGGCACGCCGCTCCCACTCGTGGTGGAAGACGGGCTCGCGCGCTTCGCGCGCGATCGGCCCCATCCCGTGCATGCCGCCCATGTCGTGGACGCCGTTCATCGCCGCGATCCCCTCGTCGGCGGCGTGACCGTGGCGACACCGATCATCGAGTCGCGCGTGACGAGCTGGGCCAGCGCCTCCTCGCTCAGACCCTCGGTCTCCTCGGGGCGCTCCGGCAGCACGAGGTAGCGCACCTCGGAGGTCGAGTCCCAGACGCGCACCTCGACGTCCTGGGGCAGCTCGAGGCCGCATTCGCGCAGGACGCCTCGCGGGTCGAGGACCGCGCGCGACCGGTACGGCGCCGATTTGTACCAGACGGGAGGTAGCCCCAGGACCGGCCACGGGTAGCAGGAGCAAAGCGTGCAGACGACGAGGTTGTGGACCTTGGGCGTGTTCTCGAGGACCACCATGTCCTCGCCCTGGCGGCCCATGTAGCCGAGCTCTGCGATCGCGGAGCTCGCGTCCTCGAGGAGCCGCGCTTTGTACGCGGGATCGACCCACGCGCGAGCCACGACCCGGGCGCCGTTGCGCGGTCCCACTTTAGTCTCGTACGTGTCGATCAGCGCGTCGAGGGCCGCCGGATCCACGAGCCCCTTCTCGACGAGGAGGGACTCGAGCGCCCGCACTCTGAGGTCGGTCTCCGGGAGCGGCGAGCCTGGCGCGCCCGCGTGGTCGTGATCGTGGTGGTCACTCATCGCGTGGATCCTCGCCCCTCGAAGATGGACATCCGCCGGTAAGCATAGCAGACTCGTGGAATGCCGCTCGCCGCGTTGCTGCTCGTGCTCGGCGCGGCCCTCTGCCACAGCGCCTGGAACCTGCTCGTGAAGACCGATGCCCGTCGGCTCGAGATCCAGTCGGGCGCGCTGATCGTCGGCGTCCTCCTCTGCTCCCCCGTCCTCTTGATCTACTCGCTCACCGACGTGAGTCGCCTCGCGTGGGGAGTGATCTTCGTGTCCGGGCTTTTCGAGACGGCCTATGTCTTCGCGCTGACCGCGGCGTACGGGGCCGGCGACCTCTCGCTCGTCTATCCCGTCGCGCGCGGAACGCCGCCGATCTTCGTCGTCCCGCTCGCGATCATGCTCCTCGGTGAGCGCCCGCCATGGCAGGGCCTCGCCGGGATCGGCCTCATCGTCCTCGGCATCTACGCGAGCCACGCCGGGCTCGCGGGCAGCCGGGTCGGACGGGTGAACCGCCGCGCGCTGGCACTGGCGCTCCTCACGGGAGTCTTCACGGCTTGTTACTCGCTCGTAAACAAGCTCGGCGTCAGCCTGGTGCCGGTGCCACTCTACGCCTTCCTCGTCTTCGGGGTGGACGCAGCGCTGATCCACCTCGTGCGATGGGTGCGCGGGGGGCTCACGCTTCCGCTCGGGCGCGACGCGCCGTGGGGACGGACCGTCGCCGTGGGCGTGTTGATGATGGCCGCGTACCTCGCCGTTCTCGCGGCGATGGCGATGGCGCCCGTTAGCTACGTGGTCGCCGCGCGGGAGGTCAGCATCGTCGTCACGGCCGTCCTCGGCGTGCTGGTCCTGCGCGAGCGCCATTCGGCGACGCGGATCGCGGGCGCGGCGGTCATCTTCGCAGGCCTCGTCGTCATCGCGCTCGCCCGCTGACCGCGCCTCCGGCTAAACGCGGGCGCGACCGGTCGGCTCGCGCTATGTCTTGCCGGCCCAGCGCGCGAGGGCTATATTCGGCTGCGAATGACGCCCGCGCATCGCACGATCCTCGATCGGATGCGGTCGTCGGCCGACGTCGTGCGGCGCACCGTGAAGGCCGCGCCGCCAGGCCGGTTCACCCGGCCGCCTCGGGAAGGCGAGTGGTCGGCGCTGGAGACGCTGACCCACTTACGCGACGTCGTCGTCCACGTCTACGGGCTTCGGATCCGGCGGCTCCTCTACGAGGAGGCTCCCCTCCTTGCCGACTTCGACGAGGAGGGCTATCGCCGCGCCAGCCTCGCTCGCGGCGAGACGACCGGAGACCTCCTGGACACGATCGTCGCCGAGCACGAGCAGCTCGTGCGGCTGCTCCAGACCCTGCCCGACGCCGAGTGGTCGCGCCAAGGTCGCCATCCCTCGCTCGGCGTCATGTCCATCGAGTTCCTCGCCCGGCGCGTCGGCGAGCACGCCGAGGAACACGCGGCGCAGATCGCAGCGGCGGTGCACGCCTCGCCCGTGTGAGGCGATGAGCGGGAGGAGCCGAGCGATGCCGACGATCGAGCAGGAATACATCGAGACCCGCCCGAAGTCGCGCGCCCTCTACGAGCGCGCAGTCCGAAACATGCCGAGCGGCGTCGCCCACGACGGCCGCGTCTTCAGCCCCTTCCCCTTCTACGTCGAGCGGGCGGACAGCGCGCGCAAGTGGGACGTGGACGGTCACATCTACCTCGACTGCTGGAGCGGCCACGGCGCCTTGATCCTCGGCCACAACCACCCCGCGATCGTGGCGGCGATCACCGAGCAAGCGAAGCGCGGCCTCCACTACAGCGCCTGCCACGAGCTGGAGGTGCGCTGGGCGGAGCTGATCCGCTCCTGCGTACCCGGGGCGGAGAAGGTCCGATTCACGATGACGGGCACCGAGACCACGGCGCTCGCCGTGCGCGTCGCCCGCGTGGCGACAGGGCGGTCGAAGGTCGTGAAGTTCGAGGGTCACTTCCACGGCGTCCACGACGGGCTCGTGGCCGCGGTGAAAGACCCGTTCGAGATTCCGATGTCGGCGGGCGTCCCCAAGGCGACCCTCGCCTCCACGCTGGTCGCGCGCCACAACGACCTCGCCCTCGTGACGGAGCTCCTCAGCGATCCCGAGGTCGCGGCCGTCATCCTCGAGCCGGCGGGCGGTCGCTCGATGACCGTGCCCACGAACCCCGCTTTCCTTCGCGCGCTCCGCGAGCTCACGCGGGAGCGCGGCGTCGTCCTCATCTTCGACGAGGTCGTCACGGGCCTCCGCATGGCGCCGGGCGGCGCGCAGGAGTACTTCGGCGTGACCGCCGATCTCACCTGCCTCGCGAAGGCGGTCGCCGGGGGGCTGCCGGGAGCGGCGCTCGTCGGCCGCACTGACCTGATGGATACGATCGCCTTCGCCGGCGACCCGAAGCGCGACCGCACGCATCGCGTCGCCGACCAGGGCACCTACAGCGCGGCGCCGATCGTCGCCGCCGCGGGCGTGGCCGCGCTCGAGATCCTCAAGACCGGCGAGGTTCAGCGCGAGCTGAACAGGAAGGGCGACCGGCTGCGCGCGGGAATGAACCAGGTCCTCAAGACGCGTGGCATCCTGGGCGTCGTCTACGGCGCGTCCTCGATCTTCCGTATCCACCTGGGCGCCGACGCTCACGCCCTCGGGCTCGAGGACTGGACCTTTGATGCCGCGCGCCTGGATCGCGGCATGGGCCCGCTCGGCGCGAAGCTCCATCTCGCGATGCTGCTGAACGGCGTGGATTACAACCGCGGCTCGGCCAACGGCTGGCTTAACGCCGCGATGACCGACGCCGACATCGACCAGATGGTCGACGCATTCGACCGCTCGCTCGACCGCCTCCGCCGCGAAAACACCCTGCCCTAGCCTCGGCGCCGCCAGCATCCGAGCGGGAGCCGGGCACCCCTCGGAGACCCGTAGCTTCTGGGCGTCGTCTCGTAGCCGACCGCCTGAAGGGAACTCACGCTCAGAGTGCTAGCGTGGTCGACGAGGGGCGCCCGGCTCCCGCTCGGATGTTACGCGGACCGGCGCGGCAGGAGGACGACGGCCTGGCCCTGCGCGATCGTCTCGTCGCGCTGGTTCACGGCGACGAGATCGAGCGTGACCTCCCCTCGCTCGTCGACGACCGCCTTCGCGGCGACGCGACCGCGACACCACGTAGTATCGCCGATCAGGTTGTGGCGCCGGACCTGGACGTTGAGCCGCGCGAGAAAGCCGTCGTCGCCCATCCAGTTGGTGACGAGGTGGCCGAGCCACGCCACGCGCTCGGGGCCGTAGTCATACGGCGCCGGCACACCGACCGCGCCGGCGAGCGCGGGATCCCAGTGGACGCGCTCGGGCGGCTCGGGCACGCCGAACTCGTTGGGGATCCCGAGGGCGGGGTGGCGCTCGAAGAGGTCGAAGGCGAGGCCGTGGGCGCGCACGTAGAGGCTCCCCCAGCCCTGGATGAAGGCGATGAGGGACGTCACCGTGAGCGGCCCCTTGACCACCGCCGGGAGCGGCTCGCCGACCTTCACGTCCTCCCAGTACCGCGGCGTGACGCCGCGGATCTCCTCCGCGGCGTAGGCTCGGCGGATCCTCTCGATCTCGTCAGGCGAGTAGCGATGCGGCTCGACCTCTCCGTACTTCTTCAGCTCGCGCGCGGTGTCGCGCTCGGTCCTGAAACACCACGAATCCGCCTCGCAGACGATCGCCCCCGCGTCGTCCGCGAACGTCGTGCGGTAGGTTTGCTTGATCGCCCGGTGTGCGAACGTCGAGGCCTTCTCCTCGAGGTCGAGCAGGACGCTCTGGCCCGCGACACGGTCGCCCTCGCGGATCTGTCGCCGCCAGCAAAAATCCGTGCCCGCGTACATCGCGTGAATACCCGGGAGCCCGGTGACGTAGCCCGAGACGATCCGGTCCATCGCGAAGAGGATCGTCGGCGGCGCGATTCGTGCCGTGGCCCAGAGCGGGTTGCGGTCGCCGAGCCCATGAGCCCAGTGGCGGATCGCGTCGCGCGTCGCGACCTCGATGTAGGGCTCGGGGCGTCGGATCTCCTTGCCGACCAGCGCCCGGAGCGCGGCGAGCGCCTCGACGGTGATCGTCGGGAAGCGGCTCACGTGCGCCCTCCCGCCCGCGCGCGAAGCGCCCGCCGATCGGTCTTCCCCGCCGGCGTCTTCGGCAGCTCCTCGACGAGCTCGACGGCGCGCGGGTACTCGTGCTGGCTCAGCCGCGCGCCCACCCACTCCTGGAGCTCGCGGGCGAACGCCGACCCGGTGCGCTCCGAGACGACGTAGGCCTTCGGGATCTGGCCGCGCAGCTCGTCCGGCGCCGCGACGACCGCGGCCTCGCGGACGTCCGGATGGCTCAAGAGCGCGTCCTCGATCTCGACCGCGCTCATCGTCCAGCCCGCCGAGATGATCACGTCGTCGGAGCGGCCCTCGTGGTGGAAGTAACCCTCCTCGTCCATCCAGCCGCGGTCCCTCACGCGGAACCAGCCGTCCTTGCGGCGGACGGCGATCTCGCCCACGGTGCCGGAGGGGAGCGGCTCGCCGCGCGCGTCCACGACCGCGACCTCCCAGCCGGGCGCGGACCTGCCGAGCGCGCCGGGCTTCACGACATAGCCCGTGAAGCCCGGGTAGTTCACGATGATCACGCCGACCTCGGTCGAGCCGTACATGCTGCACGGCGTGACGCCAAAGGTCTTCTCGACCCACTCCCGCGTGCGCGAGTCCATCGGCTCGCCCGTGAACGAGAGCTTCTCCACCCCGAGCCGCGCCCCCTCCGCAAGCCCCGAGGCGCGCAGCATGCGGAAGACCGTCGGCGCGGCGGCGAGGTTGGTGACGCGGAACTCCTCGAGCGCTTCGAGCAGACGCCCGGCGTGGAACTTCCCCGAGTAGGCGCCGACGGCGATGCCGAGAGCGAGCGGCGCGATCGTGCCGTGCCAGAGCCCGTGACCCCAGGCCGGCGAGGACGGGCAGAAGTAGTGGTCGCCCGGTTGGAGCCCGAGGCCGTAGAGCGCGGCCACCATCAGCGTCACGACCGCGCGGTGAGTGTGGCGCACCGCCTCGGGCAGCCCGCGGGTCGTCCCCGACGTGTACTGGAGGATGGCGAGATCGTCGGCGCGCGTCGCCGGAGCATAGCGCGGGCTCTCGGCGGCGAGCCGACGCTGGAGCCGGTCGTCCACGGCGAGGACGCGCACGCGTGGAAAAATCTCCTGCCAGCGCTCGGCGTCGCGCGCGACGAGCAACAGACGAGGCTGGCAGTCGTCCACGCGGAGCCTGACGCCGTCGGGGCCAAGGAGCGTGAAGAGCGGAACGGCGACAGCGCCGCGCTTCACGGCCCCGAAGACGGCACCGTAGAAGGCGAGCGAGGGATCGAGCATCACGGCCACGCGGTCGCCCTTCGCGATGCTGTCGGTTTCGAGGAGGTTGGCGAAGCGGGAGGACCAGGCGGCGAGATCCTGGAAGCTCCACGCCTCGGTGCGGCCGTCGGCGCACTTCAGGCGAAGCGCGGTTCCCCGCCCGCCCCAGCGGTCCACGCACTCATGGGCGAGGTTGAGGCGCTCGGCATCGCCGTCGAAGAGGTCCCAGAGCGCGCTCCAGCGGAAGGTCTGAACCGCCTCCGGATAGCGCCGGACGTCGAGGATTCCCGCCACGACTCCGTCGTTACTTCACGATCTCCAGGAGGTCAACCTCGAAGACGAGCGTCGCGCCCGGCTTGATCGTCGGTGGCCGGCCCTGGTCGCCGTACGCCAGGTCGGAGGGGCACACGAGGCGGCTCTTGCCGCCAACCTTCATCAGCGGCACGCCCTCGCTCCAGCACTTGATGACACCGCCACCCAGGGCGATCGTCAGGGGCTCGCCGCGCTTGACCGAGCTGTCGAACACCGTGCCGTCGGTGAGCGTCCCGTGGTAGTGGACCTTCACGCGGTCGGTCGCGGCCGGCGAGGCGCCGTCACCGGGCTTCAGGGTGGTGACGATGAGCCCCGAGGCGGTCTTGACCGCACCCTGCTCGGCGGCGGCCTTGTCGAGGAACGCCTGCGACGCCTTCTTCTCCGCGACGGCGGCGATCGCCGCGCGCGCGGTCGCGAGCACCTGGATCTTCGGGCCCCAGGTCTCGAGGTCGGCGGCCTTCGGCTCGGTCTTGAGGATGCCGTCGGCAATGCCGGCCTCCACGACCTTCAGATCCGCCGCGGTCAGATAGAAGCTGGCGAGGTTCCGGGCGATCACGAGCCCGAGGGCGTAGAGCGTCTTCTGCTCGTCGGTCTTCAGCTCGGGCCCTGCCGCTCCCGCGGCTCCGGCCAGGACGAGGACGAGGGCGATCGACGTGGCGACGGCTCTCAGCATGAGCAATCCTTTCATTCGGCGGTTTCGGGTACGATAAGCGATCATCTCACGGGAGGCACCGATGCCGGAATCGATTCCCGCGTCGCTCATCATCGACACGCTCAAGGACACATTCCGCGAAGCGCGCGCCTGGCTCGCCGCCGAGGTCGCCGCGCCGCCGCGCCACCCGCACCTCGGGTGGATCCTGAGCGTGCCGGACACGCACCAGAGGACGGTCCTGGCCGCGCTCGACAAGGAGCAGGCGATCCGCGTCCTCACCTGCGCGACCGAGGACGAGGCGACGACGACTGCGGCCGGCCTCTGGATGGGCGGCGAGCCGTGCGTGCTCATGATCCAGCACGCCGGCCTCTACGCGTCGGTGAACACCCTCCGTGGCGTCGCGATCGACGGGCGCGTGCCGGTCTTCTACATGATCGGTCTGCTCTCGCGCGAGAAGGACAAGGATCCGCGGGAGTCGCGCCACTCGATGGTCCGCTACTGCGAGCCGCTGCTCGATACCTTCGGCGTGCCGCACGCGCGGCTCGAGGGCCCCGACGACGTGCACCTGATCCCCGAGTACTTCCGTCTCGCCCGGGAGCGGCGCGGGCCGGCCGCCGTGCTCGTGGGCCTGGAGACGATCTGATGCTGAAGCCCGAGGACGTGCTCGGCGCGATCGCCGCCGCGCGGGGCGACGCGATCTGCGTGCCGACGATGACCACCGCGCCCGCCTGGCGCACGCTGGCGCCGGACGACCTCTCGGTCACGTGCGTGGGCTTCATGGGCGGCGCTTCGGCGCTGGGCCTGGGGCTGGCGCTCGCGTGTCCCGACCGCCGCGTCGTCGTGTTCGACGGCGACGGATCGCTCCTGATGCAGCTCGGGTCGCTGGCGACGATCGCGGGCGCCCGGCCGCGGAACCTCACCCACCTCGTCTTCAAGAACGGCGTCTACCACACCTCGGGCGCGCAGGACATTCCCGGCGGGCTCGACGTGGACTTCGTGGTGATGGCGAAGGGCGCCGGTTACCGCAACGCTTACGCGATCAAGGAGCCGAACGACTTCACGCGGCGCCTGCCCACGATGCTGACGGAAGAGGGACCGGTGCTCGTCGAGCTCCACACGGGCCTTGCGGAGAAGACGCCGATGACCGACCGGGGCGGCCTGCCGTTCCACCGGCAGGCGGAGACGCTCAGGACGAAGCTCCGCGGGCCTCGTGGCTAAGGGCAGGCGGAAGCCCCGCACGAAGGCGGCGACGAAGACGCCGCTACGTGCCGCGATCCTTGCGTGGGAAGACGATCCGCGCTCCGGGGGCGAGCCGATCAGGCGCCCGGTGCCGCGACTCGGAACCGCGCCGCTCGCGCTGGCGATCAGGGGGGCGGCGGTCCCGGCGAGGCTCCACAGGCGCGGGACCCGGGAGTTCCGGTACTGGGCGGCCGCCGAGGCACTCCGCCGGGCCGCCGATTTCTGGAGTGCGCTCCTGCCGCAGGACACGTCCTGGCAGCCCGGGCCCACGCTCGGCGTCGTGCTCGACGCCGGCGTCGATCTCAACGCGTATTACGACCGACGCGAGCTCGCGTTCTTCCACGACACGGTCGCGAGGACCACGGTATACACGGGCGAGAGCCCCGACGTGCTGTGTCATGAGCTCGGGCACGCGGTGCTCGACGCATTGCGGCCGGAGCTGTGGGACGCGATGAGCGTCGAGGTCGCCGCGTTTCACGAGGCATTCGGGGATATCAGCGCCTTGCTCGCGGGCCTTCAGCTCCCGTCCCTCCGCCGCGCGGTGCTGTCGGAGACTGGGGGCCGGACGGGCCGATCGTCGCGGCTCTCCCGCCTCGCCGAGCAGCTCGGGTGGGCTCTCCGGCAGACCCACCCGGGCTCGGCGGAGCCCGACTGCCTGCGCAACGCGGTGAACGCCTTCTTCTATCGGGCGCCGGAGACGCTGCCGCCGTCAGGCCCGTCCGCGTTGCTGACAGCCGAGCCGCACTCGTTCTCGCGCGTCTTCACCGGAGGGTGGTTCGAGGCCCTGGCGGGAATGCTCGCCAGCCGCACGACCTCGCCGACCGAGGCGGACCTCGTCGAAGTGAGCCTGGACGCCGGCCGGCTGCTCGTCGACGCGATCCCTGCCGCCCCCATCGTGGCGGACTACTACAGCCAGGTGGCCGCCCATCTCATCGAGTCCGACACGGTGCTTTTCCGGGGCCGGTACCGGGACGCGCTGAAGAGCGCCCTGGTGCGGCGCGGGATTCTGTCGCTTCGCGCCGCGAGCACGGTCACGCGACCCGGGGCAGCCACGCGGGCGCGACGGACGAGGGGGCCGGCCGCGGCCGGCGCCGATCAGACGCGCCGGCTCTCGCTCAGTGCCGACGAGTTCGGCCTGGAGGGTCGCGTCCTGATCGTGGAGGCCCCGAGCGAGGCGCGACGCTTCGAGGTGACCGCGGCGACCGAGGATCTCGGCTCGCGGACCCCCGAGCAGGACGCCCGCCGCTTCCTCGAGTACCTGTTCAGGCGCGGGCGCGTGGACGTCGGCACGCACGGGCCAGTCGAGACGCGGATCGCCCACCCGTTCGCCCGCAAGACCCACGAGCTGGTGCTGCAGGCGCAGGACTTGACGCTGGTCCGGCGAACGTTCGACTGCGGCTTCGACCCGGTCTCGTGAAGGACCCCATCGCGGCCGGAAACCGAGTGGTGTAGCATGCCGCCATGAAGAAGCGGGCCAAGAAAGCCAAGTCCTACAAGCGAGCACGCGCTACCCGAGCACCGGCGAGCAGGACCGCGGTGAATCAGATCGCGAAGCCGGCTGCCGACCTGTTCGTCAAGGGCGTGCTGGTGCGAGGCGAGGCGGCGAAGGCGGTCAAGGGCAAGCTCCCTCCCGGCGCCACCCACGAGATCATCGGGAAGGGCGAGGCAGGGCTGCCGATCATCAAGCGGCGCCGCTTCTCCGTCGCGTAGCGGAGTGCCGCTCGCCCAAATCCCGCTCGCGAACCTCAAGAAGGTCGGCGTCGGCCTCAGGCGCCCGGAGGACGTCGTCGTCGGGCGCGACGGGCGCGTCTGGGCCTCCGACCAGGCGAGCGCCTGCGCCGAGATTCTCTCCGACGGGACCCTGCGCCGCATCGGCAAGGCGGGCGGGGCGCCGAACGGGATCAACATGGACACGCGCGGGCGCATCGTCATCGCCAACTTCGGCCTGGGCACGGCGCCGACAGGCCCACTCCAGCGGCTCGACCCGGAGACGGGCGAGATCGAGATCCTCTGCGACGCGATCGACGGCAAGCCACTCGTGGCGTCGAACTATCCGATCGTGGATCGCGCTGGCAACATCTGGTGCTCTCACTCGACGTCCGACCGGGCGCG
>QHTD01000156.1 GCA_003220675.1 Candidatus Rokuibacteriota bacterium
TTGGCACTCGACGCCGACGAGTCGCACCTCTACGTGTGCCAGACGATGGGCCGGAACGTCGTGCGCCTGCCGATCCGTGCCGACGGCGCGCTCGGCGCCTCCGAGCCCTACGGCCCCGTGCTCGGCGAGCCCGCGTTTCCTCGCGCGACTCCCGAGCAGCGCTCGCGGTTCGGCGCCACGGACGGCTGCGGCTTCGATGCGGAGGGGAATCTCTGGGTGACGCTCGTCCTCGCGAACAAGGTTGTCGCGATCACGCCCGCGCGCGACGTCGTGACCGTCATCCACGATCCCACGGGCGAGCTGATGAGCTGGCCGACGAACGTCTCGTGGGGCGGCCGCGACATGCGCGACCTCTATATCGGCACGATCCGCCGCGACTACGTCCTGCACGCGCGGAGCCCCCTCCCGGGGCTCCCGCTCGTCCACCAGCGCTAGCCGCTAGCTCAGGACGGAGAGCTTGCCGCGCTCGACGAGGGCGAAGTCGATCGCCGCCCCCAGCCCCGGCCCCTCCGGGGCGTGCACGAACCCCGCTCCGTCCACCTCGAT
>QHTD01000200.1 GCA_003220675.1 Candidatus Rokuibacteriota bacterium
AGGAAGTCCATCCACGGCGGGCTCGTCAGGCCGAGAAAGTTCCCGGCGACGACGCCGAGGTTGATCTCGATCAGGGCCACCGACACGCGGAGCTCGACCGAGGCGATGCTGGCGACGAGGATGAGGAGCCCTGCGATCGCCGCGATCAGGAGATTCTCCACCGTCGCCACCTCCGTCCGATCAAAAAAGAACCCCTACCGGTACCACGTCCGGTAGGGGTCATCAGCCCCGCGAGCGCGCGGGGCGGTCTCGGGCGAACCCCATCGCCCTTCGTTATCGCGCCGATTATCCTCCCTGCCCGCCGCGGGTCAAAGCTTTCGAGAGGTCACGTGGCAAGTCTGGTACACGGAGGGCGCGAGCCCACGACCGATTGAGCTCTGGCTCGAACCACGGCGAGCACGCCGGACCGTGCGTGAGAAACTAGGATCGTGAACGATGAGTCGCAAGCGTAAGCCGCCCAAGGTCGACGCCGTCGCCGTGGCGGGACATCGTCGAGGCGATGATTCGCTCGTCCCCCCGCCGGCTCAGCGATGGGTCCATTGGATTGCGCCGCTGCTCGTTGCCCTCCTCACGCTCGTCGCGTTTCTGCCGACGCTGCAAAACCAGTTCGTGGCCTGGGACGATGACCATAATTTCTTAGACAACCCTCACTATCGGGGGCTCGGCTGGACACACCTCCACTGGATGTGGACCACGTTCCATATGGGCCACTACATCCCTCTGACCTGGATGACCCTCGGCATGGACTACCTCTTGTGGGATATGAATCCCGTCGGCTATCACCTGAGCAGCCTTCTCCTGCACGTCATGAATGCGCTGGTGTTCTACTTCCTGACCCTTCGGATCTTGACCGTCGCGCGACCCGGTCCATCTGAACGCGCTCCCACGTTCGCCGTTGCCGCTGGGTTTGCCGCCCTCGTGTTCGCGGTCCATCCCCTCCGGGTCGAATCCGTTGCGTGGGCCACGGAACGGCGCGATGTGCTCTCGGGGCTCTTCTACCTGTCGGCGATCCTCATCTACCTGCGGGCCCGTGAGCGAGAGGAGCGTGGCCGAGGGTGGTACTGGCTGTCCGTGGCCGCGTTCGTCGGTGCGCTGCTCTCCAAGTCGATGGTCGTGAATCTTCCGGTCGTGCTCTTGATCCTGGACGTCTATCCTCTCCGACGCCTCGGGGGGGCCGTGGGGTGGTGGAGCGAGCCCGCGCGTCGGGTCTACGTCGAGAAGATCCCGTTCGTGCTCCTGGCGGCGGCGGCATCGGCCATCGCGCTCTGGGCGCAGCTTTCGCACGACACCATGGTCTCTGTGGTTCAACTGAGCGGGCTGGGCCGGCTAGCAGTCTCAATGTACGGCGTGAGCTTCTACCTCTGGAAGACGGTCGCGCCCGTGAATCTCTCGCCGCTCTACGAACTGCCGCCCACGGTGAATCCATGGGCGCCGCCGTTCATCGTGAGCTACGGCGTGGTGCTCGCCATCACGGCAATCGTCCTGGCCCTCCGCCGGCGAGCGCCGGGCCTGCCGGCGGCGTGGGTGGCTTACATCGTGGTCCTCTTGCCGGTGCTCGGGATCTTTCAGAGCGGCCCGCAGATCGCTGCTGATCGCTATACCTACCTGGCAGGCCTCGGATGGGCGATCCTGGCGGGCGCCGGCTTGTTGTCCTGCTGGCGAAGCTCGAGGAGGTCGAAGACAGGGACGCCGGCAACTTGGCTGCTTGCCGGCATTGCCTTCTGTGTCGTCGTCGGGTTGGGAGTTCTCACCTGGAACCAGGTCCAGGTCTGGCACGACTCGGAGAAACTTTGGAGCCATGCCGCTGGCATCGATCCCAGATCCCCCGTGGGTCAGTACAGTTGGGGTCTGGCCCTCGCACAGGAGGGCAAGCTGACCGAAGCGATCGAGCACTACACGACGGCCCTACGGATCAAGCCTGACTACGCCGACGCCCACATCAACTTGGGCATCGCGCTCGCTCAGCAGGGCAAGCTGGCGGAGGCGAGCGAGCACTACCAACAGGCCCTACACTCAAAGCCTGACTCTGCCGACGCCCACACCAACTGGGGCCTGGCGCTCACTCAGCAAGGCAAGCCCGCCGAGGCGAGCGACCATTACCGGCAGGCGCTACAGATCAAGCCCGACCACGCGGTGGCCCACTACAACTGGGGCAATGCGCTCATTCAGCAGGACAAGCCGGCCGAGGCGAGCGAGCACTACCGGCAGGCCCTGCGCTTCAAGCCTGGCTACGCCATCGCCCATATCAACTGGGGCGTTGCGCTCGCTCGGCAGGGCAAGCCCGCCGAGGCGATCGACCATTACCGGCAGGCCCTGCAGCTCAAGCCTGACTCTGCCGAAGCCCACGCCAACTGGGGCCTGGCGCTCGCTGATCGGGGTAAGCTGGCCGAGGCGATCGACCATTACCGGCAGGCTCTGCAAATCAAGCCTGAGTCTGCCGAAGTCCACATCATCTGGGGTACTGCGCTCGCTGACCGAGGCAGGCTGGCCGAGGCGAGCGAGCACTACCGGCAGGCCCTGCAGATCCAGCCTGACCACGCCGCAGCCCAGTCCAACCTGCTCAATGTTCTCCGGCGGCTCGGCACGGGCAAGGAGGACGCGACGTCGAGCCGAAAGAGAGTGGAATAACGCGGCGGGGGCCTTACACTCTTCTACTTTTTGGCTTTTCCGGCTTGCTGGAGGTGCTCTAAGGCCTCCGCTAGCTTGCCCTGGTGAATGAGCGCCAGGCCCCAGTTGGCGTGGGCGAGGGCATAGTCAGGCTTGAGGCGTAGGGCCTGCCGGTAGTGTTCGATCGCCTCGGCCAGCTTGCCCTGACGATAGAGCTCATATCCGAAGTTGTTCTGGGCGAGGGGAGAGTCGGGGTCAATCGCAAGCGTATGGGCCCAAAGCCTCTCTGAGTCCCGCCAGACCTTGGCCTGGCTCCAGGTGAGAACTCCCAACCCGACGACGACACATAAGGCAATGCCGGTAAGCAGCCAAGTTGCCGGCGTCCCTGTCTTCGACCTCCTCGAGCTTCGCCAGCAGGACAACAAGCCGGCGCCGGCCAAGATCGCCCATCCGAGGCCGGCCAGGTAGGTATATCGATCAGCAGCGATCTGCGGGCCGCTCTGAAAGATCCCGAGCACCGGCAAGAGGACCACGATGTAAGCCACCCACGCCGCCGGCAGGCCCGGCACTCGCCGGCGGAACGCCAGGACGATTGCCGTGATGGCGAGAACCAGACCGTAGCTCAGGAGGAACGGCGGCGCCCATGGATTCACCGTGGGCGGCAGTTCGTAGAGCGGCGAGAGATTCACGGGCGCGACCGTCTTCCAGAGGTAGAAGCTCACGCCGTACATTGAGACTGCTAGCCGGCCCAGCCCGCTCAGTTGAACCACAGAGACCATGGTGTCGTGTGAAAGCTGCGCCATGAGTGCGACGGCCGATGCCACAGCCGCCAGGAGCACGAACGGGATCTTCTCGACGTAGACCCGCCGCGCGGGCGCGCTCCACCACCCCACGGCCCCCCCGAGGCGTCGGAGGGGATAGACGTCCAGGATCAAGAGCACGATCGGAAGATTCACGACCATCGACTTGGAGAGAAGCGCTAAGACGAACACGGCCACGGACAGCCAGTACCATCCTCGGCCGCGCTCCTCTCGCTCACGGGCCCGCAGGTACATCAAGATCGTCAATAAGTAGAAGAGCCCTGAGAGGACATCCCGCCGTTCCGTCGCCCAGGCAACGGATTCGACGCGCAGGGGATGGATCGCGAACACGAGGGAGGCAAACCCGGCAGACAGAGCGAGCGCGTGACCGCGTTCAGAAGGACTGGACAGAGCCCGTGTCAGGAGCCGACGGACGACGAAGAAGAAGACCACCGCATTCGCGGCGTGCAGGAGGAGATTGGTCAGATGATACCCGACGGGATTCATGCCCCAGAGCAGGTAGTCCAGGCCGAGGGTCATCCAGGTCAGCGGAATGTAGTGGCCCAGGTGTGTGGTCCACATCCAGCGGAGGTGGGTCCACCCAAGCCCCCGGTAGTGATGGTTGTCGAGGAAATTTCTCTGATCGTCCCAGTCCACAAACTGGTTCTGGAGCACTGGCAGGAAGGCGGCGAAGGTGACGAGAGCAATCAGCGCGGGGACCAGCCAGAAGCCCCGTCGCTGGGGCAAAGCGCTGGGCACCGGTTCACGGCGTTCGCGCAAGGGTGGTTGCGGGTGTTGGGGGTTGGCGGCCGCTCTAGACTTACGGGGCGTGCTCCGGCGGCTCATTGGTGCGCTCGAGATCTAATGTCTCACGTGCCGTAGTAGCTTTGACAATTCAGAGGACACAAGGGCGACAGGGTAGTGTCTCAGTTTGATCAGCGTAAGTGCGTGAGCACCCTCGGCCCTATTCCACCTTCTTGCCCTTCTGGCTCGGGCCCGCGTCCTTGGCCCGCCGGGAATGTTCGACCACCTCGGCTAGCTTGCCCTGTTGAGCGAGCGCTAGGCCCAAGTTGCTGGCCGCTTTCGCGAAGTCCGGCTTGATCTCGAGAGCCCGCCGGAAGTGCTCCACCGCCTCGGCCGGTTTGCCCTGCCGAGCGAGTGCCACGCCCCAGTCGTTGTGGGCCTCAGCATAGTCCGGCTTGATCTTGAGGGCCCGCCGGTAGTGCTCGACCGCCTCGGAGAGCTTGCCCTGCTGAGCGAGCGCACTGCCCAAGTTGCTGGCCGCTTTCGCGAAGTCCGGCTTGATCTTGAGGGCCTGCCGGTAGTGATCGACCGCCTCGGAAAGCTTCCCCTGCTGAGCAAGCGCATTGCCCAGGTTGTTGTGGGCGTCGGCATCATCCGGCCTGATCTGCAGGGCCCGCTGGTACTGCTCGCTCGCCTCGGCCAGCATGCCCTGCTGAGCGAGCACATTACCCAAGTTGTTGTGGGCGTCAGCATAATCGGGCTTGAGGCGCAGGGCCTGCCGGTGGTGCTCGCTCGCCTCGGCCAGCTTGCCCTGCTGAGCGAGCACATTGCCCAAGTTGTAGTGGGCTGAGGCATGCTCAGGGTTGATGTCCAGGGCCTGGCGGTAGTGTTCGATCGCCTCTGCCAGCTTGCTTTGATCAGCGCGCACATTACCCAAATTGTTCTCGGCGATCGAAGATTTAGGGTACGTCGCAAGGGCATGGGTCCAGAGCTTCTCCGAGTCACGCCAGACCTGGACCTGGTTCCAGGTGAGAATTCCGAGCCCGAAGAGGACGCAGGCGGCAAGTCCGGTGAACAGGAAGGGTCGCCGTCGCCAATGGGAAAGCACGCCGGCACTGACTAAGATCGCCCAGCCAAGGCTTGCGAGGTAGGTGTATCGGTCAGCGGCAATCTGCGGGCCGCTCTGAAAGATCCCGAGCACCGGCAAGAGGACCACCACGTAAGCCACCCATGCCGCCAGCAGGCCCGGCAATGGACGACGGAGTGCCAACACGAGGGCGGTGATGGCGACAACCAGACCGTAGCTCAGGAGGAACGGCGGCGCCCATGGATTCACCGTGGGCGGCAGTTCGTAGAGCGGCGAGAGATTCACGGGCGCGACCGTCTTCCAGAGGTAGAAGCTCAAGCCGTACACTGAGAGCGCGAGCCGACCCAGCGCGCTCAGTTGAACCACCGAGACCATGGTGTTGTGCGAAAGCTGCGCCATGAGT
>QHTD01000157.1 GCA_003220675.1 Candidatus Rokuibacteriota bacterium
CTGGGCTCCTTCTTCGAGGCGACGATGATCGTGTTCGCCGCGTGCGCGAGCGGGACGCCGTACCTCTCGCAGTACGGCCCGGTGTCGGCGTAGTCGGGATCGATCGGCTCCCGCTCGTAGGGCACGCCCAGGCGGCCGAGCACCTCGACGACCCGGCGCTCGATGTCCTCCACAGGCTCCTCCCGGGGCGCAAGGTACCACGAATGCGACGCGCTTGACGCGTGCGCGAGTCTTCGACTACCTTCGGCGGGAACGCGCATGGCCTCCAATCTCGGCGACAAGTTCTCGACGCTCCACGAGATCGTCAGGGCGGCCCGCAACAACCTGGCGCCCGGCCCCTGGGACTACCTGATCGGCGGCGCGGAGACCGAGACGACGGTCCGGCGCAACCGCCTGGCGCTCGACTCGATCGCGTTCCGGCCGCGTGTCCTCCGCGACGTCTCCAAGATCGACACGACCTCCACCTTCTTCGGCAGGCCCGTGCGCATTCCCGTCATGCTGGCGCCGATCGGCTCGATCGAGACCTTCGCCGAGGGCGGTGGCGCCACGGCTGCAAAGGCGTCCGAGGAGTTCGGCGTGCCCCAGATGCTCAGCTCCGTCTGCAACCCCGGGCTCGAGGCGGTCGCGGCCGCGGCGAACAACTTCCGCGTCTTCCAGCTCTACGTCCGTGGCGACGACGCGTGGGTGGACGACTGGGTGAGGCGCGCCGTGGACCACGGCTACGCGGCCTTCTGCCTCACCGTGGACACCGCGTGCTACAGCCGGCGCGAGCGCGATCTCGCCCGGCGCTTCGTGAAGCCCTGGCGGACGCGCGCCGGCGGCTTCGAGTTCCAGGCGGGGCTCAGCTGGGACCACGTCAAGCGCTTCAAGGACACGCACTCGATCCCTCTCGTCCTGAAGGGCATCGCGACGGCCGAGGACGCGACGCTTGCGACCGACCACGGCGTCGAGGGCGTGTACGTCTCCAACCACGGCGGGCGCCAGCTCGACCACGGCCGGGGCGCGATCGAGGCGCTCCCCGAGGTCGTCCGGGCGGTCGGCGGCCGGGCGACGGTCATCGTGGACGGCGGCTTCGTGCGCGGCACTGACGTCGTCAAGGCCCTGGCGCTCGGCGCGCAGTGTGTCGGCATCGGGCGCCTCGCGTGCTGCGGGCTCGCCGCGGCGGGCCAGGCAGGTCTGGTCCGCGTGCTCGAGCTGCTCGAGGACGAGATCAAGATCGCGATGGGGCTCCTCGGCGTGGACCGGCTCGCGGCGCTCGACCCCTCGTACCTCCACTCGGCGACGCCGGTGAACCCGCCGCACGCGACCAGCGCGTTCCCGCTGCTGGACGAGGAAGGTTACTGAGGAGGACGCCGTGACCCTCGACGAAGTCCGCGCACGTATGAAGGCGGCGGGGATCGAGATCGTCGAGAACCGCCTGGAGATGGTCCGCAGGCTCTTGACGGACGCGCTCGCGCCGATCCACGCCCTCGATTCGCGCGCGGCGCGGACGCTCGAGCCCGCCGTCATGTTCGACGCGATCCGGAGCGCCGAGCCCCGGCGGGACGACGATGACGAGTGACGACCTCGCGTTCGCGACGATCGCCGAGATCGCGGCGCGCTACCGCCGCCGCGCGCTGTCGCCGGTCGAGCTGACCCGTGCGCTCCTCGGCCGGATCGAGCGGCTCGACCCGACCCTCCACGCCTTCGTCACGGTCACGGCGGAGGGAGCGCTGGCCGACGCGCGGCACGCCGAAGCAGCCTTACGCCGCGACGAAGACGGGAATCCTCTCCTCGGCATTCCCGTCGCCTACAAGGACATCTACGCCACGCGTGGTATCCGCACCACCGCGGGCTCCGCCGTCCTGGCCGACTGGGTCCCCGAGGACGACGCGACGTGCGTGACACGGCTCGCGCGCGCCGGCTGCGTGATGCTCGGCAAGCTCATCACGCACGAGTTCGCTTTCGGCCTCCAGTTCCCAGGCCACCGCTTCCAGCCTGCGAAGAACCCGTGGAGCCTCGAGCACATGCCCGGTGGCTCCTCCAGCGGCTCGGCCGCGGCGCTCGCCGCCGGGCTCGCCCACGGCGCGCTCGGCTCGGACACGGGCGGCTCGATCCGTGGTCCCGCGGCGTTCTGCAACATTGTCGGCCTCAAGCCGACCTACGGGCGCGTGAGCCGCGCGGGCGTCATCACGCTCTCCTGGACCCTCGACCACACGGGCCCGATGGCGCGGACGGTGGAGGACTGCGCGCTGCTCCTCCAGGCGCTCGCCGGCCACGACCCGGCCGATCCGGCGTCGAGCCGCGAGCCTGTCGCCGACTACCTGGTTCCCCTGGGCCAGGGGATCCGCGGGCTCCGTGTCGGCGTGCCGCGCGCGTACTTCTTCGAGGGCGTGGACGCCGAGGTCGAGAAGGCGTTCGAGGAGGCGCTCGCCACGCTCCGCGATCTGGGCGCCACGGTCACCGACGTCGAGATCCCGTCGATCCAGACCTCCTGGGCCTTTCTCGCGATCCTGATGGCCGAGGCCTTCGCCTACCACGAGCGCGATGTGCGTGGCCATCCCGAGCTCTACGGCGACGTCCTGCGCGAGCGGCTCCTCGCGGGCGGGCTCATCCTGGGCTCGGAGTACGTCCAGGCTCAGCGGCTGCGTTCACGCCTTCAGGCGGAGATGCTCGGCGTCCTGAGGCGCACCGACGTCCTCGTCACGCCCACGACGCCGAAGCCTGCGCCGACGTTCGCCGCGGTGTGGGACCCGAGCTTCGGGTTCCCGAAGAGCAACATGGCGCCCTTC
The DNA here is from genome assembly GCA_003220675.1 of Candidatus Rokuibacteriota bacterium. Taxonomy (GTDB): domain Bacteria; phylum Methylomirabilota; class Methylomirabilia; order Rokubacteriales; family CSP1-6; genus 20CM-2-70-11. The sequence goes on from QHTD01000157.1 coordinate 2,772, forward strand.
AACATGACGGGGCTCCCCGCGCTCGCGGTGCCCTGCGGCTTCTCCGCGCAGGGGCTTCCGCTCTCCCTCCAGATCGCCGGACGGCCATTCGACGAGTCGACGGTGCTGCGCCTCGGCCATGCCTACGAGCAGGCGACCGAGTGGCACGGACGGCGCCCGAGGATCTGAGCGAGGATGACCATGGACCACCAGCGGCTCTCCATGAGCGTCGGCGAGGCGATGTTCACCCAGCGCGCCATTCGTCGCTTTCGGCCCGACCCGATCCCGACGGAGGACATCCGGCTCATCCTCGAGGCCGCCGCCAAGGCGCCGAACGGGGGCAACCGTCAGATCGCGCGCTTCCTGGTGGTGACGGACCGCGCGCTGGTCCGCGAGTTCGGCAAGCTCTACCACGAGGCGTGGTGGGCCAAGCGCTGGGACGAGCGCCGCTGGACGAAGCTCGAGGACATCCCGCCCGAGGACAAGAACTATCGTGCCGCGGCGCAGCTCGCCGAGGAGATGCGGGATGCGCCGTGCGTCGTTCTGGCGCTGGCCGTCCCACCGGGCTCCGCCAACTCGGTCATCCCCGCCTGCCAGAACCTCATGCTCGCCGCGCGCGCCCTGGGCATCGGCTCGGTCCCGACGACGCTCCACGCCAAAGTGATGGACCGCCTCTACGCGCTCCTCGGGATCCCCAAGGACGTGAGCTTCCACTTCTCGATCCCGCTCGGCTACCCGCGCGGGAGCTTCGGCGGGAGCCGGCGCCTTCCCACGTCGGAGACGACCTTCCTGAACCGCTGGGGAACGGCGTCGCCGTGGGCGTGAGACGGGCCCGTGCTCGTCCGGTAGGGCCGCCCACGGAATTGCGACGCCAAACCCAAGCGTGGTAGCCTGCGACCAGCCAACGTCGATCAGGAGGAGAGCGCTATGGCGTCAGGCGTCACCGCGAAGGTCCTGCACGTCGATCTGACCACCCGTCAGACCCGCGTCGAGGAGATCCCCGAGGTCACGGTCCGCAAGTACCTGGGCGGTGGCGCCCTGGCGTGCCACCTGCTGCTGCGCGACATGCCGGCCGGCGTCGATCCCCTCGGCCCCGACAATATGCTGGTCTTCATGACCAGCGTGATCAACGGCCTGTCGCTCTCCGGCACCAATCGCTACACCGCCGCGGCCAAGTCGCCGCTGACCGGTGGCTACGGCGAGTCGGAGGCCGGCGGCTGGTGGGGACCCGAGCTGCGCGCCGCGGGGTTCGAAGGCGTGACGATCCGCGGCCGGTCCGAAACGCCCGTGTACCTCTGGATCAAGGACGGTCAGGTCGAGTTCCGCGATGGAGCGCAGTACTGGGGAAAGCTCTCGGGCGAGGTGCAGGACGGCCTCGAGGCGGAGCTCGGCGACAAGCGGATCCGCGTGCTGCAGACCGGGATCGCCGGCGAGCGGGGCGTCAGGTTCGCAGCGATCGTGAACCAGCTCAAGCACTTCCACGGCCGCGGCGGCCTCGGCGCGGTGATGGGCGCGAAGAACCTCAAGGCGATCGTGGCCCGCGGCACGAAGCCGCCCACCGCAGCGGACAAGGACAAGGCGAAGGGCCAGCTCGTCTGGTTCAAAGAGCACTACGACCGCGCGAAGGACCGCTTCCATCAGCTCGGCTCCTCCAGCGGGGTGCTCGCCCTCGAGGCGAGCGGCATCCTGCCCACGCGCAACTTCCGCGACGGCTCGTTCGAGGGGGCGCGCGCCATCAGCGGCCAGACGATGCGCGACACCATCCTGGTCAACCGCGGCACCTGCTACGCCTGCGCCGTCGCCTGCAAGCGCGAGGTCGAGGTGAAAGAGCTCGGCGTGACGCCGAAGTACGGCGGGCCCGAGTACGAGACGCTCGCCGCCTCCGGGTCGCTGTGCGGCGTGAGCGATCTGAACGCGCTCGCGCTGATCAACCAGCTCTACGCCCAGTACGTGCTCGACTCGATCTCGACGGGCGTGGTCATCGCATTCGCCATGGAGTGCTACGAGCACGGGATCGTCACCAAGCAGACGACCGGTGGGATCGAGCTCGAGTGGGGCAACGCCGACGCGGTGATCCAGCTCGTCCACCTCATCGGCCGGCGCGAGGGGTTCGGCCGGCTCCTCGGCGAGGGCGTCAAGCGCGCCGCGCGCGAGCTCGGCCGCGGCGCCGAGCGGTTCGCGCTCCACGTCAAGGGGCAGGAACTGCCCATGCACGACCCACGGGGAAAGAAAGGGCTCTCGCTCGCCTACGCGCTCTCGCCGACGGGCGCCGACCACATGGAGGCGCCGCACGATCCCCTGTACGCGGGATTCCATCCACAGGGTCACCCCCTCGGCGTGCTCGGGCTCATCGAGCCGCTCGACCCGCTCACGCTCGACGCCAAGAAGGTGCGCGCGTTCTTCGAGACCCAGAAGGTCTGGAGCGCCTACAATTCGGTCGGCATGTGCGACTTCGTCGGCACGCCACTCAACGGGCTCGAGCTCCAGCCGATGATCGACTACATCAACGGCGTCACCGGCTGGAACATGAGCCTCTACGAGCTGATGAAGGTGGGCGAGCGCAACAATACGCTGGCGCGCCTCTTCAACTGCCGCGAGGGGTTCACGCCCGAGGACGACGTGCTCCCGCAGCGGATGCACGAGGGGATCGGCAACGGGCCGCTGAAAGGGCACTTCGTCGATCCCGGTGAGTTTCTCTCGGCGCGCCGGACGTACTACGAGATGGCGGGCTGGGACCCCGAGACGGGCACGCCGACCGCGACAAAGCTCGCGGAGCTCGGCGTGGAGGTGGGCGTCGCGACGTAGCGCCTCGGCGGGCCGCGCAGGCTCAGCCTCCTTCCCCGACGACCTGCGGCAGCAGCTCACTGATCGAGCCGCGCAGGACGGCGTCGGCCAGCTCGTCCATCTCGGTGGGCTCGGCGTTCACGATCACCACGCGCGCCCCCGCGTCCTTGGCGACGGGCACGACGCCCGCGATCGGCCACACCGAGAGCTTCGTGCCGACGGCGAGCATGAGGTCGCAGTTCCGCGCCGCCCGCTCCGCGCGTACCAGGTCCTCGGCCACCAGGCTCTGACCGAACGAGATCGTCGCGGTCTTCAAGATGCCGCCACACGCGCGGCAGGGTGGGTCCGCCTCGCCCGCCCGCACGCGCGCGAGCACGCGCTCGGTGGGCGCGCGCTCGCCGCACGTGAGGCACGCGACCTCGCGCAGCGTCCCGTGGATCTCGATGACGCGCGCGGGTGACGAGCCGGCCATCAGATGGAGGCCGTCGACGTTCTGGGTGATCAGCGTGTGGAGCGTGCCGCGCCGTTCGAGGGCGGCGAGCGCCAGATGCCCGGCGTTGGGCTTGGCCTGCCACGCGGGCGACTCGAGCCGACTCCGCCAGGCGCGCGTGCGGACGTCGGGGTCGGCGAGATAGTGCTGGAGCGTCGCGAGCTTTTCGGCGCCGGGGTTCCGCGTCCACACGCCCTGCGGCCCGCGGAAATCGGGGATGCCAGAGTCGGTGGAGATCCCGGCGCCCGTCAGCGCGACGATGCGTTCGGCCTCGTCGATCCAGCGGCGGACGGTCTCGAGCATCGCCGGCATGCCCCTCAGAGTCTAACCGAGTGCGGCTCTCGACAAGCGTGGTAGATTGCCGAACGAGATGATCGGCGCCTCTCCCCGCCGCAAGGAGGACCGCCGCCTGCTCGTGGGCGTCGGTCGCTTCGTCGACGACCTCGCGCGTGAGGGGTTGCTGCACCTCGCGGTCGTGCGCAGCGTCCAGGCGCACGCGCGGATCGCCAAGATCGCGCTGGCCGAGGCGCGCGCGCTCCGGGGCGTGGTCGCTGCCTGGAGCGCGGCCGACCTCCCCGAGACGGCGCGGCCAATGCCGAGCGCCTACGGCGCCGTCCGCAAGGGCCGCCCGTGGAGCCAGCCGATCCTGGCGCGCGACCGGGTGCGCTACGTCGGCGAGCCCGTCGCCGTCGTGGTCGCTGAGAGCCCGTACCGCGTCGCCGACGCGCTCGAGCTCGTGCGGGTGGAATACGAGCCGCTCCCGGCGCTCACGACCGTCGAGGCGGCGCTCGCCTCTCCCACACGCCTGCACGACGGCTGGCCCGACAACGCCGCGCTCGCCGTCGGTGCCGCCATCGGCGACGCGGAGCGGGCGCTCGCGACGGCGGACATCGTGATCCACGAGACGTTCAGGCATCCGCGGCTCGCGGCGGTGCCGATCGAGCCGCGCGGCGTCCTCGCGTATCGAGACGGCGACTCGGGCGCGCTCGTCGTCTGGTCATCGTGCCAGAACCCTTACAGCGTCCGCGACATCGTCGCCGCCGCTCTCGAGCTCCCCGCCGAGGCCGTTCGCGTGGTCGTGCCCGACGTCGGCGGCGCGTTCGGCCCGAAAGGGTCCGTCTATCCCGAGGAGATCCTGGTCGCGGCGGCGGCGCTGCGGCTCGGACGGCCGGTGAAGTGGATCGAGACGCGACGCGAGGACTTCGCGAGCCTCGGCCACGACCGCGAGCAGACCCACGAGGCGCGCATCGGCTTCGCCCGCGACGGCACGATCGTCGCGATCGACGACCGGTTTCTCGCCGACGTCGGCGCCTACCCGGCCCAGGGCGACGGGCTCACGGCGAACACGGTCAACCACCTGCCTGGGCCCTACCGCGTCCCGCACTACAGGAACGCCGGGACGAGCGTCGTCACCAACAAGGCGCTGAACGCGGCGTACCGCGCCGCCGGCCGCCCCGAAGCGGTGTTCGTGATGGAGCGGCTCATGGATCTTGGCGCGCGCCGCCTCGGCCTCGATCCCGCCGAGATCCGCCGGCGCAACCTCGTGCGCCCAGACGAGATGCCGTACCGGCCGGGCCTCACGTACAAGGACGGCGTCCCGATCGCCTACGATCCGGGCGATTTCCCGCGCGCCTTCGAGCGGGCGCTCGCCCTTCTGCACTACGCCGAGTGGCGATCGCGCCAGAAGACCCAGGCCGGCACGTCACGCCGCCTCGGCCTGGGCCTCGCGTGCTACGCGCAGGGCACCGGGCTCGGCCCCTACGAGGGCGCGACGGTGCGCGTGGACCCGAGCGGCAAGGTATACGTCCTCGTCGGGGTCGCGGCGCAGGGCCAGGGTCACGCGACCACGCTCGCCCAGATCGCCGCGTCGGAGCTCGGCGCCGCGTTCGATGACGTGATCGTGAGCGCCGGCGACACGACGCTCTTCCCGTTCGGCATGGGAACCGGCGGGAGCCGCGTCATGGCCAACGCGGGGCCCGCCGTCGCGCGCACCGCGCGCGAGGTGCGCGAGCGAGCCGCCCGCGTCGCCGCCGAGCTGCTCGAGTGCGCGACCGAGGACGTACGGGTCGAGCAGAGCCGCGTGTTCGTGGCGGGGATGCCGGACCGCGCCGTGAGTCTCGGCAGGCTCGCCCATGCGGCAATCAAGTCCAAGGCGCTCAAGGCTCTCGGCGAGCCCGGGCTCGGCGCCTGCACGTACTTCCATCCCGAGACCGTCACGTGGGCCTTCGGCACCCAGGCCGCCGTCGTCGAGGTGGATGTGGAGACGTGCGCGATCCGCCTGCTCGCCTACGCGATCGTCCACGACCCGGGCCGCGCGATCAATCCGACGATCGTCGAGGGCCAGCTCCAGGGCGGCGCCGCGCAGTCGATCGGCGCCGGCCTCGTGGAAGAGGTGGTGTACGACGCGCACGGCCAGCTCCTGACCGCGAGCCTCATGGATTACGCGATCCTCAAGGCCGACGGGCTCCCGTCGCTGCCGGTCGCGCTCGAGGAGCATCCGTCGGCGATCAACCCGCTCGGCGTCAAGGGCGTCGGCGAGAGCGGCGCCATCCCCGGCGCGGCCGCGATCGCGAACGCGGTAGAAGATGCGGTGGCCGATCTCGGCGTGGTGATCCGCGAGGTCCCGGTGACGAGCGCACGGTTGTTTGCCGCGCTCCAGGCCGTGGCCGCGGGTGGTAAGATTCCCCCGTGAGCCCTCGTCGCGTCGCCATCCGCGTCATCCGGCCGGGTGACCCGGAGCCGCGAGACCCGGTTCGCGACCTGACCCCGCAGCAGCGCCTTGAGATGATGTGGCCGCTGGCCCTGGACGCCTGGGAATTCATGGGGGAACCCGTCATTGAACCCAGACTTCCTCGACATGTTGTCCGCGTTCTCAGAGGAGCGCGTTGAGTTCCTCGTGGTCGACGCATACGCGCTCGCAGTTCACGGACTCCCACGGGCGACCGGCGACATGGACCTGTGGGTCCGGCCGACGCTCGGCAACGCGCGGCGCGTCCCGGCGTTAGCACGCTTCGGCGCTCCGATCGAAGGTCTCTCCGAAGCGGACTTGATCACGCCGGGGACGGTCTTCCAGATCGGCGTATCGCCGCGCCGCATCGACGTGGCGCGTCGACGGTCTCGAGATCCCGATGGTCGGGCGGACCGAGCTGATCCGGAACAAGAAGGCGACGGGGCGCGCAAAGGATCTAGCGGACGCCGCATGGCTCGAAGGGCGAGAAGTCTAGGACTCAATACTCCAAAAAGGGCGCCACTACCTGCGGAGACAGCGTGAAATGACCACACCGCGACTGATGGGCGCCGAAGTGAAGCGCAAGGAAGACCCGCGGCTCATCACGGGCCGCGCCAGCTACGTCACCGACGTCGTGCTGCCGGGCATGCACCACGTCGCGTTCGTGCGAAGCCCTCACGCGCACGCGCGCATCACGAAGATCGACGCCTCCGCGGCGGCGAAGCGCCCCGGCGTGTTCAAGGTCGTCACCGGCCAGGAGATCCGCGCGCTGTGCGCCCCCTTGCCACTCGAAGGTGCGAGCGCCGAAGGCAGCGGGGCCCACGGCGACAACATCGGACGCAAGCACTACCCGCTCTCGGTGGACCGGGTGCGCCACGCGGGCGAGGCCGTCGCCGCGGTCATCGCCACCTCGGAGGCGCTCGCGGTGGACGCGGCGGCCGAGGTCGTCGTGCACTGGGAGCCCTTGCCCACCGTGACCGACCCGTTCGCGGCGATGGCGCCGGGCGCGCCTCAGCTCTACGACGACGCGCCCGGGAACGTCGAGCACCGGAACCAGATCCAGGCGGGCGAGACCGACGCGGCCTTTGCGCGCGCCAAGCGCGTCGTCAAGCAGCGCATGGTGAGCCAGCGGCTCTGCGGGGTTCCGCTCGAGCCGCGCGCGACGGTGGCGGCGCCCGATCCGACCACGGGCGGCATCGTCGTGTGGGCCACGACCCAGGCGCCGCACAGCCTCAGGAACGATCTCGCCGCGGCGCTCGGCCTGCCGCAGAACGTCGTGCGCGTGATCGCGCCCGAGGTCGGCGGTGGCTTCGGCGTGAAGTTCGGTCTCTACCCGGAGGACGCGACGCTCGCCGCGCTCGCCCGCCTCTACCGGATGCCGCTCCGGTGGGTCGAGACGCGCCTCGAGCACATGATGGCGACGACCCACGGGCGTGCCCAGGTCGCCGACCTCGAAGCCGCGGTCGAGGACGACGGCACGATCACGGCGCTCCGCATGCGCGTCACGGCCAACATCGGCGCCTACGCCGTCTTCACCTTCATCCCCGACCTCACGCTCATGATGGGGATCGGGGTCTACAAGATCCCGAACATCGATCTCCAGTCCACGTGCGTCTTCACCAACACGACGACCGTCGCTGCCTACCGGGGCGCTGGTCGCCCCGAGGCCGCCTACTACCTCGAGCGCCTCATCGACGTCGTCGCGCTGGATCTGGGGAAGGCGCCCGAGGAGGTGCGCCGCAGGAACTTCATCCCGCCGAGCGCGTTCCCCTATAAGGCGCCCACCGGTCAGAACTACGACAGCGGCGAGTACGACGGCGCCCTCACGAAGGCCCTCGAGCTCGCGCGCTATGCCGACCTTCGCCGCGAGCAGCGCGGGCGGATCGCGGGCGGCGATCGCCACATGCTCGGCGTCGGCATGTCATGCTACGTGGAGATGTGCGGCTTCGGCCCGTTCGAGAGCGCCGTCGTGCGCGCCGAGCCCGGCGGCACGGTGACGGCGATCACGGGCACCTCGGCCCACGGTCAGGGGCACGAGACGACGTTCGCCCAGATCATCGCCGACCAGCTCGGGGTGGACTTCGACAAGATCGTCGTCCGTCACGGCGACACCCTCAACACGCCCATGGGCAACGGCACGGGCGGAAGCCGCAGCCTCGCCGTCGGTGGGTCCGCGATCCTCCAGGCGGCGCTCCGTGTGCAAGACAAGGCGCGGCGCATCGCCGCCCACCTGCTCGAGGCGGCGCCCGTGGACATCGCCTATACCGACGGTCGCTACCAGGTGAAGGGCGTGCCCGATCGCGCCCTCGGCTTCGCCGAGATCGCGGCCCGCGCCTATTCGGGCGAGCTCCCGCCCGACATCGACGCCGGGCTCGAGGCGACCGAGTTCTTCCGTCCGCCGCAGCTCGTCTATCCCTTCGGCGCTCACGTGGCGGTGATCGAGCTGGACAGCGAGACCGGACGCGTGCGCGTCCGCGATTTCGTCTCGGTGGACGACTGCGGCGTGCGCATCAACCCGCTCATCGTCGCGGGCCAGGTGCATGGTGGGCTCGCCCAGGGGATCGCGCAGGCCCTACTCGAGGAGCTCGTCTACGGCGAGGACGGCCAGCTCGTGACGGGCACGCTCATGGATTACGCGGTGCCCCGCGCCGACGATCTGCCCTCGTTCACGACCGACCAGACCGTCACGCCCACGCCCCATAATCCGATGGGCGCCAAGGGCATCGGCGAGGCGGCGACGATCGGCTCGACGCCGGCGATCGTCAACGCCGTCGTGGACGCGCTCCGGCGGTTCGGCGTGCGGCACCTCAACATGCCGCTGCGTCCCGAGCGTATCTGGCAGGCGATCCGGCGGCGCGCCGGCGATTGACGCTGGCGGGCGGTGTCCCGGTCGAGCGCGAGCGCGCGTCTCCCCCTCAGCTCCCCCGGTAGGTGGCATAGCTCCACGGCGAGACGAGCAGCGGGACGTGGTAGTGCCCTTCCGGGTCGGTGATCGCGAAGCGCACCGGGATCTGCTCGAGAAAGGGCGGATCGGTGACGGTGGCCCCCACGGCCTTGAAGTACGCGCCCACGTGGAACGTGAGCTCATATCGGCCCGGCTTCATCTCGCCCTCCGCGAGGAGCGGCGTGTCGGTGCGGCCGTCCGCGTTGGTGGTCACTGTCTTGACGCGGCGTGGCCGTCCGTCGGGCCCGATCACGGCGAGGTCGATACGGAGCCCCGCGGCCGGACGGCCGCGAGCGGTGTCGAGGACGTGGGTGGTCAGCATCCGGCGGCCACGAGCTAACGCTCGTCGCGAGCCGAGGCGAGGACGCCGGTCGGGCACGCGACGCCCGTGCCGCCGAGCCCGCAATAGCCGCCCGGGTTCTTGGCGAGATACTGCTGGTGGTACTCCTCGGCGTCGTGGAACTCGGGCGCGTCGACGATCTCGGTGGTGATGCGACCGTAGCCCGCCTTCGCGAGCACGCGCTGATAGGCGTCGCGGGAGGCCTCCGCCAGCCTCCGCTGCTCGGGCGTATAGACGTAGATCCCCGAACGGTACTGCGTGCCGACGTCGTTGCCCTGGCGCATGCCCTGCGTCGGGTCATGGCTCTCCCAGAAGATCCGCAGAAGCGTCGCGTAGTTCACGCGCGCGGGGTCGAAGACGACGCGCACGACCTCGGCGTGGCCGGTGAGGCCGCTGCAGACCTCCTCGTAGTCGGGGTTGGGCGTGACGCCAGCCGCGTAGCCGACCGCCGTCGAGAAGACGCCCGGCGTCTCCCAGAACACCCGCTCGGCGCCCCAGAAGCAGCCCATGCCGAACATCGCCACCTCGAGCCCCTCCGGGAAGGGCGGCACGAGCGGGGTGCCGTTGACGTAGTGCGTGCCGGGTACCCTCATGGCATCCTCCTTCGCAACGATGCTACCATCCGGCATCATGAGCATCGAGCCCAAGAAACTCGGCGAGTTCGTCCAGCGCACGTGGGACGAGGCGATCGTCCCCGCGCTCACGGAGTACGTCCGGATCCCCGCCAAGTCGCCGATGTTCGATCGAGAGTGGTCGGCGCACGGCCACCTCGACCGCGCTGTGGCGCTGATCGAGGCGTGGGCACGGTCACGGTCCATCGAAGGGTTGCGTGCGGAGGTCATCCGTCTGGAGGGACGCACGCCTGTGCTCCTCATGGAGGCTCCCGGATCGGGCGGCGAGACGGTGCTCCTCTACGGTCACTGTGACAAGCAGCCCGAGATGACCGGCTGGGCCGACGGGCTCGGGCCGTGGACGCCCGGGCGACGGGGCGACAAGCTCTACGGGCGTGGGGTCGGCGACGATGGGTACGCCGCCTTCGCCGCGCTGACGGCGATTCAGGCGCTCCAAGAGCAGCGCGTGCCGCACGCGCGCTCTCTGGTGCTCATCGAAGCGTGCGAGGAAAGTGGGAGCTACGACCTGCCCGTCTACGTGGACGCTCTCGCAGACCGGCTCGGCACTCCGAGCCTCGTCGTCTGCCTCGACTCCGGCTGCGGCAACTACGCGCAGCTCTGGGGAACGACCTCGCTCCGCGGCATCGTCAACGGCGTGCTGACCGTCGAGGTGCTCACCGAGGGCGTGCACTCCGGGGCGGCGAGCGGCATCGTGCCGTCGAGCTTCCGCATCGCGCGCCAGCTCCTGTCGCGACTCGAGGACGAGCGCACCGGCGAGATCGTCCCCCGCGACTTCCACGCCGAGATCCCGCGCGAGCGCATCGAGCAGGCGCGCGAGGTCGTCACGGCGCTCGGCGACGAGGTGTACGCGCGGTTCCCCTTCGTTCCCGGGATGCGACCGGTCCAGGCCGAGCCGTTCGAGCTGCTCCTGGGCAACACCTGGCGGCCCGCGCTCGCGATCACCGGCGCCGCGGGGCTCCCCCTGCCCACCGACGGCGGCAACGTGCTCCGCCCGAAGACGGCGTTGAAGCTCTCGCTGCGTCTGCCGCCGACGGTCGACGCTCAGCACGCCGCGCGCAGGCTCAAGGAGATTGTCGAGAGCGATCCGCCATACGGCGCCCGGGTGACGTTCGACGTGGAGGCGCCGGGCAACGGCTGGGACGCACCCGCGATGAGCCCGTGGCTGCTCGACGCGGTGAACCGCGCGTCCACGACGTACTTCGGCAAGCCGGCGGTGTTTCACGGTCTGGGCGGCTCGATCCCGTTCATGAGCATGCTCGGCCAGCGGTTCCCCCAGGCCCAGTTCCTGATCACGGGCGTCATGGGCCCCGGCTCCAACGCTCACGGCCCGAACGAGTTTCTCCATCTGCCGACGGGCGTCAGGGTGACCGCGTGCGTCGCGCAGGTCCTCGCCGACCACTCCCGCGCCACCACCCCCTAAACGGCGCGCGATGAAGGCGCCGACGCTGATCCTGCTCGTCCGCCACGCGCTCACCGCGACGACGGGAACCGTCCTCACGGGTCGCGCGCCGGGTCTGCACCTCTCCGACGACGGGCGCCGCCAGGCCGCGGCCGTCGCGCGGCGGCTCGCGGCGCACCCGAAGATCGAGGCGGTCTACGCCTCCCCGCTCGAGCGCGCCCGCGAGACCGCGGCGGCGATCGCGAAGGCGCGCGGCTGCGCCGTCCGCATCGAGCGGGAGCTCACCGAACTCGATGTCGGTGCCTGGACGGGCCGGTCGCTGAGGCGACTCGGCCGCAAGCGCGAGTGGCAGGTCGTGCAGCGCCATCCGAGCGGCTTCCGCTTCCCCGGGGGTGAGTCGTTCGTCGAGATGCAGGCGCGGGTCACCGGCGTGCTCGCGCGGCTGGTCGAGCGCCACCCGGGTGTGGTCGTCGTCGCGGTGTCGCACGCCGATCCGATCAAGGCGGCGGTCGCCCACGCGCTCGGCGTGCACCTGGACCTCTTCCAGCGCATCGTGATCGCGCCGGCCTCGATCACCGCGATCGCGTATCGGTCCCAGAGCCCCCTGGTCCTCACGCTCAACTCGATGGATGGCGATCTCGCGGGGCTCCTCGCGTGAAGAGCCCATCCTTCGATTTCGAGGCGCCCGACCACTTCACCGCGGGCACCGTCGGCCCGCAGGGCCAGCGCGTCTTTTATCTCCAGTCTCGCGAGGCCCGCCTGTTGGCCACGCTCAAGTGCGAGAAAGAGCACGTCGGCGCCCTCGCCGACTATCTCTCGGGCCTGCTCACCCAGCTCGGCGGTCCCGGGGCGGAGGCTCTGCCCGAGGGCGCGCTCCTCGAGCCGGCAGAGCCGGCCTGGACCGTCGGCGCGATCGGCGTCGGGTACGACGAGCGCCGGGACCGCATCGTGGTCGTCGCCAACGAGCAGCTCCAAGAGGAGCGCGAGGGGGAGGAAGCGGCGACGGCACGCTTCCAGATCACCCGCGTCCAGGCGGCGGCGTTCGTCGAGCACGCGCGGGCGCTCATCAAGGCGGGCCGGCCGGTCTGCCCGTTCTGCAGCCAGCCCAAGGATGCGGGCGGCCATGTCTGCCCCAGGACGAATGGCCACCTCGTTCGCTGACGCGTTCACGCTGCTCACGCGCGGCCGGATCACGCTCCGCGGCCGCATGCCGTACAGCTCGAACGCGACGTTCCTCGCCGAGCTGGACCTCGACGGCGCCGCCGGGCTCGCCGTGTACAAGCCGCTTCGCGGCGAGCAGCCGCTCTGGGACTTTCCGCCGGGCCTCTTCAAGCGCGAGCTGGCGGCGTACCTCCTGTCGGAAGCGCTCGGTTGGGCGCTCGTCCCGCCGACGGTGCGACGCGAGGGCCCGTACGGCGAAGGCTCGCTACAGCTTTTCGTCTCCGCCGACTTCGAGCAGCACTACTTCACTCTCCGCGAGAACCCCGCGCACCACGAGCGCCTCAAGCGGATCTGCGTGTTCGACCTCGTCGCCAACAACGCTGACCGGAAGGCCGGCCACTGCCTCCTCGCCCCCGACCGCGCGATCTATGCCGTGGACAACGGCCTCTGCTTCCACGTCGAGCCGAAGCTCCGCACGGTCATCTGGGACTTCGGCGACGAGCCGATCCCCGAGGGACTCCTCGATGCCCTCCGGCGCTTCCTGGCGGCGCCGCTGTCCGACACGCTCGCTGCGTTGCTGGCGCCCGCCGAGGGCGAGGCGCTCCGGAGACGCGCGCACGCCCTCGTGAAGGACGGCCGCTTTCCCACCGACGCGAGCGGGGTCCGCTATCCCTGGCCCCTGGTGTAGCAAAGCGCGCTACACTCTGTGCAAGGAGTGAGGCTCTCGGCGAAATGACGACCAAGGAGCCGGGCCGGCGCGGTCTGCGCGTGATGATCGTCGAGGACGAGGAGGCCGTCCGCGACGTCTTCCGCGACTTCCTCGCCGGCCTCGGCCACGAGTCCATCCCCGTCGCGACCGCGGAGGACGCGCTCGAGAAACTCGTGAGCGAGCAGCCGGATACGATCCTGCTCGACATCCGTCTGCCCGGCATGAGCGGCCTCGACTTCCTCGAGCTCCCCGCGGTCCAGGAGTCGGGGGTGCCCATCGTCGCCGTCTCGGGCGTCGCCACCGAGGCGCAGGCGCGCGAGTGCCTCAAGCGTGGTGCCCTCGATTTCATCCACAAGCCGGTCTCGCTCGATCGCCTCAGCGCCGTGCTCGCGTACGTCGAGCCCTTCGCCCGCGCGCGACAGCAGGAGGCGCACGAGCGCGGCCCCGACCGGCGGCCCGAGCCTCGCGCGACCGTCGAGCTCCCGGTGCGTCTCGTGACGGAGAAGGGCGTGCCGTGGGAGAGCACCTGCACCGAGCTGAGCGCCACGGGAATGAAGGTGGTGACGCGGGCTCGGCTCCGGCCGGGCCACGCGGTGAAGGTCGCCTTCACGCCGGCGGGCGGCGGGGAGCCGCTCGACGCGGTCGCGCTCGTGGTCCGCGTGGACAAGGGCGGAGCGGCGCTCTGGTTCCTCGATCTCCTGCCCCACGAGGTTCAGCGCCTCCGCGCGATGGTCGACCGCCTCAGACTCTAGCACGTGACGCCTCCGCTCCCCGAGCCCCTGCCCGCGGACCCCCTGCCGGTCGTCGCGGCCTGGCTCGCCGAGGCAACGGCGTCGATCAGGAACGCCACGGCCATGACGCTCGCGACGGTGGAGCCCGACGGCCGGCCGTCGGCCCGCATGGTGATCTGTCGCGGCTTCGACCCGCAGGCGGGCTGGTTCGTCTTTTACACCGATCGCGAGAGTGCCAAGGGACAGGCACTCGCCGCGCATCCGTACGCCTCGCTCGTCTTCCACTGGGACGCCTTCGAGCGCCAGATTCGGGTCGACGGCCCCGTCACGCCGGCGCCCGACGCCGACTCCGACGCGTACTGGGCCACGCGCCCGCACGACGCGCGCCTGGCCGCGATCGTGAGCGCGCAGAGCCGGCCCCTCGCCTCGCGCGCGGCGCTGCTCGACAAGATTGCGGAGACGGCCAAGCGCTCGAGTGCCGACCTCCCCCGGCCCCCGCGCTGGGGCGGTTACCGAGTCTGGGCCGAGCGCGTCGAGTTGTGGGTGGGACAGCCCGCGCGCGTCCACGACCGCGCGCTCTGGACGCGGACGCTCGCCCGCGCGTCGGACGAGTTCCGCGGCGGCGCCTGGCGCGCGACGCGCCTCCAGCCGTGAGCTCCCCCGCGCTCGCGAGCCGCTATCTGGCATATCGCCTGGAGCCCCCGGCTGGCGCCGCTCACACCCGCTGAGAACGTCCAGCTCGCGCCCTATTGCACGCTGGGCGTCGGCGGGCCAGCGCGCTACCTCGTCGAGGGTCACGACGAGGCCGGACTCCTCGACGCGCTCGCATGGGCGCGGCGGCGCGGGCTCCCCTTCCGCGTCCTCGGCGGCGGCTCGAATCTCGTCGTCGCCGACGAGGGTGTCGAGGCGCTCGTCGCGAGGATCGCCTTGCGCGGCATCGCGTCGCGCGAGGTGACCGGCGCGGTCGAGCTGACCGCGGCGGCCGGCGAGCCGTGGGACGACCTGGTGCGCATGACCGTGGAGCGCGGCTGGGCGGGGCTCGAGTGCCTGAGCGGCATCCCCGGCCTCGTCGGCGCCACGCCCATCCAGAACGTCGGGGCCTACGGCCAGGAGGTGAGCGAGACCGTCACGACCGTGCGCGTCCTCGACACGGAGAGTGGCCGTATCCTCACGCTCGCCACCCGAGAGTGCGGCTTCGGCTACCGCGACAGCCGCTTCAGGAGCGTGGAGCCCGAGCGCTGGGTCGTGCTGGCCGTCACGTACCGGCTCCGGCCCGGCGGCGCGCCTGCCGTGCGCTACGCGGACGTCGAGCAGCACCTGGCAGCCCGCGGGGTCGCCTCTCCCACGCTCGCGGACGTGCGCGAGACCGTGCTCGCTATCCGCCGCTCCAAGTCCATGGTGCTCGATCCGCGCGACCCGAATCGCCGGAGCTGCGGCTCGTTCTTCACGAACCCGATCGTCAGCGCCGCCGACTGCGCGCGCGTCGAAGCCCTCGCGCGCGATCCGGCGATGCCGCGCTGGCTCCAGCCCGACGGGCGCGTGAAGCTCTCCGCCGCCTGGCTCATCGAACGCGCCGGCTTCAGGCGCGGCGAGGCGGATGGGCCCGTCGGCCTCTCCACCCGCCACACGCTCGCCGTCGTCGCGCATGAGGGCGCGCGGGCGCGCGACGTCGTCGCGTTCGCCGCGAAGCTCCGGGCCCGCGTCCTCGACCGGTTCGGCGTGCGGCTCACGCCCGAGCCGGTCTTCTGGGGGCTCCCGGCGCTCCTGTGAG
>QHTD01000201.1 GCA_003220675.1 Candidatus Rokuibacteriota bacterium
TCTTTTTCTGAGGGATTACCCACGCCAGCCGCCACTCGAGACAGGGCGAAGGCCCTCACGAGGTGGGGAGTAGCCTCAGCGTTCTTCTTGCGGGATAACTTCTTTGGTGCCGAAGGGGGGACTCGAACCCCCACGGGTTGCCCCACACGCCCCTCAAACGTGCGCGTCTGCCAGTTCCGCCACTTCGGCGATGCGAGGGCGAAGTATACCGCTACCGCACGCGACTGACAAACCTCCCGATCCTCTGCCGCAGGCGCGGGTCGAGCGCGTCGCGAATCCCCTCGCCCAGAAGGTTGTACGAGAGGACCGTGACGAGGATCGCGAATCCCGGGTACACGGACAGCCACCAGCCGATCTCGATCGCGTCCTTGCCCTCGTTGAGGATGTTGCCCCAGGTCGCGTGCGGCGGCTGGACGCCGAGCCCGAGGAACGACAGGCCCGACTCGGTCAGGATCGCGGCGGGAATGCCGAGCGTCATCGCCACGAGCACGGGCGCCATCGCGTTCGGCAGGATATGGCGCCAGACGATCCGGAAGCCGCTCGCGCCCACCGCCTGCGACCAGACGACGAACTCGCGCTCCTTGAGCGCGAGGAACTCCGCGCGGACGAGCCGCGCCACGCCCATCCACCCCGTGAGGCCGATCACCGCCATGATCGTCCAGATCGAGGGGCGGAGGAACGCGAGCACCGCGAGGAGCAGGAAGAAGCGCGGGAAGACGAGCATCAGGTCGACGAGACGCATGGTCGCCGCGTCGACCAGGCCGCCGTTGTAGCCCGCCAGCGAGCCCAGCATGACGCCGATCAGGGACGCGATCCCGACCGACACGAACCCGACCGCGAGCGACACGCGCGCGCCGTAGAGCATGCGCGACAGCACGTCGCGCCCGAGCTGGTCGGTCCCCAACGGGTGCGTGTTCGACGGGGCGTCGAGGATCCTCTTGATGTCGGGCCGGTTCGGGTCCCAGGGCGCGATGACCGGTGCCAGGATCGCGAGGAGGACGAGGCAGACGACGACGATCCCCCCCACCAGCGCGAGGCGGTTCCGCCGGAGGGCGCGCCAGAACGCCCTCAGCGGCGTCCCCGCCGCACGCCCACGCGGATCCGTGGATCGATCAGGCTGTAGGTGACATCGGCGACGAGGTTCGCCACGAGCGTGAGCGTGGCGACGATGACGAGGTTCCCCATGATCACCGGATAGTCGCGCTCGAACACGGCCTGCACCATGAGCTGCCCCATGCCCGGGATCGCGAAGATCGACTCGACGATGACGCTGCCGCCGATGAGGCCGGGCAGCGAGAGCCCGAGGATCGTGACGATCGGGAGCAGCGCGTTGCGGAGGGCGTGCTTGCCGATCACGATGGCCTCGGCCAGGCCCTTGGCTCGCGCCGACTGGATGTAGTCCTGGCGGACGACCTCGAGCATCGACTGGCGCATGTAGCGCGAGAAGCCGGCGAGCCCGCCGAACGTCGCGACGAGGATCGGCAGGAGCAGGTGGCTGACGAAGTCCAATTGCTGCCGCCAGAACGAGAGGTACTCCCAGTTGAGCGAGCGCAGCCCCGAGATCGGCAGCCAGCCGAGCTGCACGCCGAAGAGGATCATGAGGAGCAGGGCCAGCCAGAAGTCGGGCGTCGCGAAGCCCACGAAGACGAAGACCGTCGTCACCTTGTCGAAGAGCGAATACTGACGCGTGGCGGCGAGAACCCCGATAGGGACGGCGAGAACGACGATGACCAGCATCTCGATGATGTTCAGGAGCAGCGTCACCGGCAGCCGCTCGCCGATCTTCTGCAGCACCGGCCGGCTGTCGGGAGAGAACGACTTGCCGAAGTCGAGCCGCACGATGCGGGTGAGCCACTTCGTATACTGGACGTGCAGCGGCTTGTCGAGGTCGTACAGCTCGCGCAGGAGCTGCCGGGCCTGCGCGTCGGACTGGACCGAGAGGTCGCCGGTCTGGATCTCCGCGGGCTCGCCTGGTGCCAGATGGATCACGAGGAAGGAAATGAAGGTGATACCGAGCAGGAGCGGGATGGCGAGGAAGAGGCGCCGCAGCGCGTACCCGAGCATGGCGCGCTATTGTATCCTAGCCCGCGACGTCACCCCGCCGTGTAGCGCTGGAGGTGCTTCGGGACGTACCACTCGTTGAAGTTGTAGAGGATCCCGTTCGCCGACGGGACGATCCCGCGCACGCGCGAGGAGACGACCGGGAGCGCGTCGCGGAAGTAAAGGAAGACGATCGGCTGGTCCTCGGCGAGGATCTCCTGGAGCCGGGCGTAGGATTTCTTCCGCTCCTCCTGGTGGCAGGACGTGCGTCCTTGCTCGAGCAGCGCGTCCACCTCGGGGTTCGCGTACGAGATCTGATTGAGCTCGTCCGGGCCCGTCTTCGACGAGTGCCAGATCTCGTACTGGTCCGGGTCCAGGCCGATGCCCCAGCCGAGGATGATCGCCTCGAACCGCCGCTTCTTGATGTACTCCTTGAGGAAGGACGCCCACTCGATCACGCGGATGTCCACCTGGACGCCGAGCTCCTTGAGCGACGCCTGGACGATTTCCGCGACCTTCTTGCGCTCGTCGTTGCCCTGATTGGTCAGGAGCTCGAACGCGAAGGGCTGGCCGTTCCTGACGAGCAGGCCGTCGGCGTTCCTCTCCTTCCAGCCGGCTTCCGCGAGCAGCGCGCGCGCCTTGTCCATGTCGTAGGCGAACCTTTTCACGTTCGGGTTGTACGCCCAGGTGCCGGGCTTGTACGGGCCCGTCGCCTCGCGCCCGAGGCCGAGCAGCACGCCGTCGATGAGCTCGCGCTTGTTGATGGCGTAGGCGAACGCCTGCCGGACGCGCCGGTCGGCGAACCGCGGGTCCTTCAGGTTGAAGCCGAGGTACGTGTAGGCGTTCGCCGAGTACTCGTACTTGTGATACGCCTTCCGGAAGGCCGGGTACTCCGTCTGGCGCTTGAACTGGAGCGCCGTGAGCCCCGCCGAGTCCACACCCTTCGCTTTCAGCTCGAGGAAGATCGTCGCCTGGCTCGGGATGATCCGGTAGACCACGCGCGAGATGTACGGCCGCCCCTCGAAGTAGTCGGGGTTGGCGACGAGCACGACTTTCTCGCCGGGCTTCCACTCCTTGAACCTGTACGCGCCCGTTCCGATGGGGTTCGACCGGTTCTGCGGCGCGTCGCGGAGGCGGCCCTCGCGCACGTAGGGCTCGAGGACGTGCTTCGGCAGCATCCAGATACCCCAGCTCTGCAGCGCCTTCGCGTACGGTTGCGTGTAGCGGACGTGGACCGTGTAGGGGTCGGGCGCCTCTACCGACGCGACCGCGCGGAAGTCTTCGCGGTAGGCAGTCGGGGTCTTCGGGTTGATCATCGTCTCGTACGTGAAGACGACGTCCGCCGCCGTGAACGGCTCACCGTCGTGCCAGCGCACGTTGCGCCGCAGGTGGAATTCGAGATCGAGGCAGTCCTGGCTGAACCGCCACGACTCGGCGAGCTCGCCGATGAGGTTGAGGTCACGGTCGCGCGTGACGAGGCCGTTGTAGATCAGCGAGCCGACCTCGAACGACGCGCTGTCGCTGAGGACGTTCGGGATCAGGCCCGAGATGTTGCCGGTGAGCGCCTCGATGAAGGTGTCGCCGTGGGCGGGCTTCTCGCTCGGCGCTGCATGGTCGGCCACGAGGTCGGCCTCGACCCCGCAGCCGGCGGGGCCCAGCGCCAGGATCAGCGCCAGCCGCGCGAACGGAGCCCGCCGCTTCACGTTAGCGCGGCTCTGCCGGAGACGCGGGCGCTGCTGGCGCGGCGGGCGCCGGCGCCGCCGGGGCCGGCGCGGCGGCCGGCGGCGGCGCAGCCTCGCGCACGATGGAGCCGCCGCGCTCGCCGCCCAGCAGCGCCAGGCTGAACGACGTGATCGTGAAGATGATGGCGATCACGGCCGTGATCTTGCCGAGCACCGTGGGAGTGCCCATGGAGCCAAAGACCGCCTGGCTGCCGGCACCCCCGAACGCCGAGCCGATGTCGGCACCCTTCCCGGCCTGCAGGAGCACGATCCCGATGATCGCGAAGGACGCGATGATGTGAACAACGATCAGGACGATGGTCACTCTGTCACTCCTTCGCCGCCGCGCCGGAGCGCGCCGCTTTTCTCACGATAGCAACAAATCCCGGCGCGTTCAGGCTCGCGCCGCCGACCAGCGCGCCGTCGACCTCGGACTCGGCCACGAGCCCGTCGACGTTCTCGGCCTTGACGCTGCCACCGTAGAGGATCCGGATGCTCTGAGCGACCTCCTTCGACCCGAGCTCCGAGAGCAGACCGCGCAGGTACCCGTGGACCTCGCCGGCTTGGGCCGGTGTCGCGTTGACGCCCGTCCCGATGGCCCAGACCGGCTCGTAGGCGAGGACGACCTTCCCAAGCTGTGTGGCCGTCACGCCGGCGAGCCCGGCGCGCAGCTGGCCCTCCACCGTCGTGAAGGTAAATCCCTGGCGCCGCTCCTCGGCGGTCTCGCCGACGCAGAGGACGGGCGTGAGGCCATGGGCCAGCGCCGCGCGGAGCTTTAGATTAATCACCTCGTCGGACTCGCCGATCTCCTTGCGCCGCTCGGAGTGCCCGAGGAGGACCCAGCGGCAGCCGAGCTCGACGAGCATCGGGGGCGAGATCTCGCCGGTGTGCGCGCCCGCCGGCTCGTGGTGGCACGTCTGCGCTCCGAGCTGGATCGGGCTGCCCGCGAGGACCTCGGCGACGGCGGCGAGGGCGGTGAAGGGCGGGCAGACGACGACCTGCACCCCGCGCGGCCGCTTGATCGCCTCGCGGATCGCACCCGCGAGGGTGCGCGCCTCCGCGACGGTCCCGTGCATCTTCCAGTTGCCGATGACGATCGGCGTCCTCACACCGGCGCCTCGGTGAGCGCCTCGACGCCCGGGAGCCGCCGGCCCTCGAGGAACTCGAGAAACGCGCCGCCGGCCGTCGAGACGTAGCCGATCCGCTCGGTCACGCCGGCCTCCGCGAGGGCGGCGATGGTGTCCCCGCCGCCGACGACCGAGAACGCCGGCGCCTCTGCGACGGCGCGCGCCACCCCGAGCGTACCGGCGGCGAAGGGGGTCTTCTCGAAGACGCCCATCGGCCCGTTCCAGACGACCGTCTGCGCCGTGCGCATCATGGCAGCGAAGGTCTCGCATGTCCGCGGCCCGATGTCGAGCCCCATCTGATCGGGCGGGATCTCGCGGATCCCGACCGCGCGCCCGGAGGCGCTGTCCACGGTCGCCGCGACGACCGTGTCGAGGGGGACGACCAGGCGGACGCCCCGGCGGCGCGCCGCGTTGAGCGCGGCCCGGGCGGTCTCGACGCAGTCGGCCTCGACGAGCGACCGGCCGACCGCATGGCCGAGCGCCAGGAGAAACGTGAACGCCATGCCCCCGCCGACCAGGAGCGCGTCCACCCGTCCCAGCAGGTGCTCGACGAGCGCCAGCTTGTCAGACACCTTCGCGCCCCCCAGGATCGCGACGAGCGGCCGCTCGGGCGACTGGAGGATGCGGCCGAGTGCGGACAGCTCCTGCTGCATCAGCAGACCGGCCGCGGCGGGCTGCACGTAGCGCGTGATCGCCACGATCGACGCGTGGGCCCGGTGCGCGGCCGCGAACGCGTCGTCCACGTAGCAGTCGGCGAGCGCGGCCAGCTCGCGGGCGAACCCGTCGTCGTTCGCCTCCTCCTCGGGGTGAAATCTCAGATTTTCGAGCAGGAGGGTCTCCCCCGGCTTGAGCGAGCGGGCGCGCGCGAGCGTCTCCGGGCCCACGCAGTCTGGTACCAGCTCGACTCGCTGGCCCAGGAGCGCCTCGAGCCGGTCGACGACCGGACGCAGCGAATACTCGCGTGCGACCTTTCCTTGAGGCCGCCCGAGGTGCGAGGCGAGCACGACCGCCGCGCCGGCCTTGAGCGCATACTGAATCGTCGGCACGACCGCGCGCAGCCTCGTGTCGTCGGCGACCTCGCCGCCGGTGAGCGGGACGTTGAAGTCGGCGCGGATGAAGACGCGCTGGCCCGCCAGGTCGAGCTGCTCGATCGTTAGCTTGGGCA
>QHTD01000158.1 GCA_003220675.1 Candidatus Rokuibacteriota bacterium
AGGGCTTGCAATTGACGAGGAGCGGCGTCGAGCGCGACAGCTCGTCGAACCGCGCGAGCAGGAGCGATACCTCGGCGCGCCCGGCGATGGCGACGAGGTGGATGATCGCGTTGGTCGAGCCGCCGATCGCCATGTCGGCGCGGATGGCGTTGTCGAACGCCTGCGCCGTCAGGATCTCCGAGGGCTTGGGCCCACCGGCCAGCGCCATCTCGACGGCGCGCCGGCCGCTCAGCTCGGCGAGGGCCAGGCGCCGGGAGTCGGGCGCCGGGATCGCGGCGTTGCCGGGGAGCGTCATGCCGAGCGTTTCAGCCATCGCGGCCATCGTAGACGCGGTCCCCATGACCATGCAGTGGCCGGACGAGCGGGAGAGGCACACCTCGACCTCGCAGAGCTCTTCGTCCGTGAGCCGGCCAGCGCGCCGCTCGGCCCAGAGCCGGCGCGCGTCGGTGCCAGAGCCGAGCTCCTCCATCCGCCACTTGCCGCGCAGCATGGGACCGCCTGTGACCATGAGCGCGGGGATGTCGGCGGAGGCGGCGCCCATGAGCATGGCCGGCGTCGTCTTGTCGCAGCCGGAGAGGAGCACGACGGCGTCGAGCGGATAGGCGCGCAGGCACTCCTCGACGTCCATCGCCATGAGGTTCCGAAAGAGCATCGCGGTCGGCTTCATGAGGATCTCGCCCAGCGAGATGGTGGGGAACTCGAGGGGGAAGCCGCCCGCGCTCCAGACGCCGCGCTTGACCGCGTCTGCCACCTGTCTCAGGTGCGCGTTGCAGTGGGTCAGCTCGGACCAGGAGTTGGCGATCCCGATCACGGGGCGGCCGTCGAAGGCGAGATCGCTGAAGCCGTCGGCCCGGAGGTACGCGCGGTGCATCAGCCCGTCGAGGGTCCGGGGCCCGAACCAGTTGCGGCTGCGAAGGGCGTGTGTCGCCATGCTCGTCGTCTCCTCTCCCGGAGTGCATCCGGTACGGATAGCGCATGATATACTTCCGACCGCCGTGCAAGCCCGTGCGCTTGGGGAGGACCGGCGGTGGCCCTGTACGTCATGATGAGCACGCTGTCGGAGTCGGGGCGCAAGGTGCTCCGCGAGCGCCCCGGCTGGATCCGCAAGGTCAACGCCGACGTGGAGCGTATGGGCGTGCGCGTCATCGCCCAGTACGCGCTGCTCGGCCCCTACGACTTCCTCTCGGTCATCGAGGCGCCGGACAACGCCACCGTCTCGCGCGTGTCGGTCGAGCTCGGTGCGCGCGGCGGCGCCGCCGGGATGACCATGGCGGCGATCCCGCTCGACGAGTTCATCGCCCGCCTCGAGCGCGGCTCGTCCACGAAACGCGGCGAACGAAAGAAGCGGTGAACATGCTCGCGACTGCGACGAACGTCCTGAGGATCCACCCCGAGAAGTGCACCGGCTGTCTCCGCTGCGAGCTCGCCTGCTCGTACATGCAGACGGGGACCTTCCACCCCGCGAAGTCCGTCATCCGCGTCTCGCCCTTCGAGGGGCACACGTCGTACGCGCCGTACACGTGCACGCAGTGCGCCGAGGGGTGGTGCATGACCGCCTGCCCGGTCGGCGCGATCACGATCAACGCGGCCGGCGCGAAGGACGTGCTCGACGACACGTGCGTGGGGTGCAAGCTCTGCACGATCGCCTGCCCGTACGGGACGATGTTCTACGACCCGGACACGCGCAAGGCGTTCAAGTGCAACCTGTGCGGTGGTGCGCCGGCCTGCGCCGAGGCCTGCCCGACCGCGGCGATCACGTACGAGGGGACCGCGACCGAGGACTGGCTCGGGGAGTTCGCGCGGGTGCGGAGCGCGCGCGTGCTGGCGGGGGTGCGGTGATGGCGACGCGGCACGTCGTCATCGGCGGCGGCACGGCGGGCATGAACGCGATCCGGACGATCCGCGAGGAGGAGGCGGCGCGCTCGGAGATCACACTGGTGAGCGCCGAGAAGCCGTACTCGCGCATGGTCCTCCCGTACTACCTCGACCGCTCGATCGCCGAGTCTCACGTCTTCACGGCGACGCCGCGCGTCCTCGCGGACTGGGGGGTGAAGGCGCACCTCGGGCGTCGCGTGACGGCGCTCGACGCCAAGGCCAACGCGTGCACGCTCGACGACGGAACCACGCTCGAGTACGACGACTGCCTGATCGCGACGGGCTCCTCCGCGGTGCGCGCGCCGGTGCCGGGCGCCGACGGCCGCGGGGTCCACTCGTTCTGGACCCTCGACGAGGCGCGGGCGGTCCTCGCCGAGATCGCGCCGGGCAGCCACGTCGTCATGGTCGGTGCCGGGTTCATCGCCTTCACGATCCTGAACTCGATCCTCGCCCTCGGCGCCAAGCTCACGATCGTCGAGATGGAGCCGCGCATCCTGCCGCGCATGATCGACGACGCGGGGGCGACGCTCGTGGAGGGCTGGCTCGCGAAGCACGGCGTCGCGATCCGGACCGGCGCCCGGCTCGCCACGATCGAGGACGCCAAGGGGCGCAAGCGGCTTCGCTTCGCCGCGGGCGGCGACATCGTCTGCG
The DNA here is from genome assembly GCA_003220675.1 of Candidatus Rokuibacteriota bacterium. Lineage (GTDB taxonomy): Bacteria > Methylomirabilota > Methylomirabilia > Rokubacteriales > CSP1-6 > 20CM-2-70-11. Next base: position 2,527 of record QHTD01000158.1, read on the forward strand.
ACGTCGTGATCATGGCCACGGGCATCAAGACCAACCTCGAGTGGCTCAAGGGCTCCGGCGTGACAATCAACCGCGGCGTGATCGTGGACGACCACCTGCGCTCGAGCGTGCCGAACGTCTACGCGGCGGGCGACATCGCCGAGGGGCGCGACCTCATCACGGGCGAGCCGGCGGTCCACGCGATCGAGCCGACCGCCCAGGAGCACGGGCGGGTGGCCGGCGCCAACATGGCCGGCAAGGACGTCCGCTACCGCGGCAGCCTCATCATCAACATCGTCGAGGTCTGCCACCTCGACGTCGCGTCGTTCGGCGCGTGGGACGAGGCGAAGGCGGAGGCGGCGAGCGGCGTCAAGCCGGACCGTCCCGCCTACCGGAAGCTCCTCTGGCGGGGCGACCGGCTGACGGGCGCGATCATCCTGGGCCCGTCGAGCGATATCTGGACGACCAACGACGTCGGCATGCTCAAGGGGCTCGTGCAGTCCGGCGTTTCGCTCGCGCGCTTCAAGGCGTACCTCAAGCGCAACCCGTTCGACATCAAGCCGGCCTTCATCGCGTCGAAGACCACGAGCGCGCTGCTCCCCGAAACCATCCTGGGCCGCCCGTCCAAGGCGCCCGGGAACACCCCGGTGGCCGTATGACCACAGCGAGTCTTCGGGCTCCGAGCAAAAGGCCGACCCCGAGCGCCGCGCGCCAGCCGCAGGACGGCTACGCCGGTAAGCTCCTGCGCGTGGACCTCGCGAAGAAGAAGTGCTGGGCCGAGCCGTGGAGCCCCGACGCGATGCGGGAGCTGGTCGGCGGCGTCGGCCTCGGCGCCATGATCCTCTATCGCGAGACCGCGACGAAGGGCGGCAAGGGCAACGTCTCCTGGGATCACCCGGACAACCGTCTCGTCATGGCCACCGGCCCCATGGCGGGGCTGCCGGCCTGGGGCTCGAGCGGCCTCACCGTCGTGACGATTGGCGCCGGAACCAACGGTCCGACCTCGACGCAGGCCAACGGCTTCTTCGGCACGAATCTGAAGTACTCGGGCTACGACGCGATCATCATCCAGGGGCACGCGCCGGACTGGGTCTATCTCTACATCAACGACGACGTCGTGGAGCTCCGCGATGCTCGCGACCTCCTCGGCAAGGACACGTGGGCGACCCAGGACACGCTCAGCGCGAAGCTCGGCCTGAGCGGCCACATGCTCTCGGTGTACTCGATCGGGCCCGCGGGGGAGAACCTCGCGCGCTTCGCAGCCATCCAGGGTGACTACGGCCACGTCGCCTCCAAGAACGGCTGCGGCGCGGTCATGGGCAAGAAGAAGCTCAAGGCGGTGGCCATCGTGCGCGGGACGAAGGCGCTGCGGGCGTCAGACCCGCGCGGGCTCATGCAGGCCGCCGACGACATCGGCTTCGATCTCCGTACCGACCCCTCCGCCAAGTCGCTCTACGAGTACGGCACGTTGCCGGGGGTGGTGAACCTCTCACGGCTGGGTGCCTTGCCGATCAAGAACTACACGACCAACGTCTCGTCGGTCGACATGAGTCAGTGGGAGGCCCCGAAGCTGCGCGAGGGCTTCGACCATCGCGGCCATCAGTGCAGCGCCTGCGGCATGCACCACTGCCACATGTCGGTCATCCGGCAGGGCGAGCGCAAGGGCACGATCGTCGACGAGCCCGAGTACGAGGGCTGGTCCGGCGCCGGCTGGGCCATCGGCGCAATGAGCGACATCGAAGGCGTGGCCTGGTTGAACACCGAGCTCGACAAGGCGTGCCTCGATGTCAACGAGTTCGGCTGGATCTGCGGCTGGGTGATGGAGTGCCAGGAGAAGGGGTACATCACGGAAGAGCAGCTCGGGTTTCGGCTCAAGTGGGGCGACATCAAGGGGGCCGCGCGGTTGATCCAGATGATCAGCCATCGCCAGGGTTTCGGAAACCTCCTGGCCGAGGGTGTCAAACGCGCCGCCGAGAAGCTCGGGAGCCCCGCCAAAGACTGTGCCATCTACACGGAGCGGGGCGCCGCCCCGCGCGGCCACGACCATCGCGCGCGCTGGGACGAGATGCTCGACACGTGCACCGCCGCAACAGGGACGCTGGAGAGCGGGGTGCCCGTGCACCCAACAGAGGTAGGCCAGCCCGCGCGCATCAACACCTTCGACGGCGAAGCCGTGGCGAAGTTCATCGCCGGGATCCGGGGTCGCCGCAACTTCGAGGACTCCCTCGGGATGTGCATCTTCACCACGCGCACGCGGCTCGAAAACCTCTGCCGCGCCCTCAACGCGGCCACCGGCTGGGACGTCACCGTGCCCGAGACGGTCCGATTCGGTCGCCGGACGTCGGCCATTCTGCGCGCGGTGTCGCTCCGCTGCGGCCACACGCCCGACCTCGAACGCCCGTCGACGCGGTACGGCTCGACGCCGATCGACGGCCCCGCCAAGGGCCAGGCCGTCGGCGCGCAGTGGGAGAAGATGGTCGACACCTGGTACCGCGAGGTCGGCTACGATCGGAAGAGCGGGAAGCCTCTGCCGGCGACGCTGAAGGAGCTCGGGCTCGACTGGCTCACCAAAGACCTCTGGGGCAAGCGGGCGTAGCGACGTTCACGATTCGGCCGGCCGTCGGCTTGACCCCCGAGCAGCGGCTGTGCTAATTGTCGGTGCTATTTTCCGACGCTCCATGGGGGTCTTATGGCACAAGTGATTGGATTCATTGGCCTCGGCATCATGGGACGCCCCATGGCGAAGAACCTCCTGAAGGCCGGATATCCGCTCGTCGTCCACAGCCGGAGCCGCGGGCCCGTGGACGAGCTCGTCCAGGCGGGCGCCAAGGCCGCGATCTTGCCGCGCGACGTCGCCGGGCAGTGCGAGGTGCTGATCACGATGCTGCCCAGCTCGCCTGACGTCGAGCTCGTCGCGCTCGGGAAGGACGGCATCCTCGAGGGGGCACGGCGTGGGCTGATCTACGTGGACATGTCCACGATCTCGCCGATCGTCTCCCAGACGGTCGGCCGAGCCCTCGCGTCGAACGGCGTCAAGATGCTCGACGCGCCGGTGTCGGGCGGGGAGAAGGGCGCGATCGACGCGGCGCTCTCGATCATGGTCGGCGGCGAGAAGGCCGTCTTCGACGCGGTGCTGCCCCTCCTCCAGGCGTTGGGCCGGACGATCACGCATCTGGGCCCGCTCGGGTCCGGTGGATTCACGAAGCTCGCCAACCAGATCATCGTCGCCCTGAACCTCACGGCGCTCGCCGAGGCGCTCACACTCGCGAAGAAGGCGGGGCTCGACCGTGAGCTCACGCTGACCGCGCTCGCGGGCGGGCTCGCCGGCTCCAGGTGTCTCGACCAGAAGCGGCCGAACTACCTCGCGAACACGTACAACCCGGGCTTCAAGATCGACCTTCACTACAAGGACCTCGGTCTCATCATGGAGTCGGCGCGCGCGCTCGGCGTGCCGCTGCCGACGACGGCCATCGTCCAGGAGCTGTTCAACGCGCTGCGTGTGAAGGGACGCGGCGGCCTCGACCACTCGGGCGTGATCACCCTGCTCGAAGATCTCGCGGGCGTCTCCGCGTGAGGGCCACGGTCGATCGCGCCGGACTCGACCCGCAAGGGCGTCTGCCCAAGATCCAGGTCCGCCGCGTCCGCAAGGGCGATCTCTCCAAGGTCCGCGACGTGTTCGAGCAGACCTTCGGCGACTTCCTCGAGCGTCAGCTCGGCACCCGGCCCCGCCAGGCGTTCGGTGGCGCGCAGTACGTCCACCACCGCTGGCTCATGGAGCCCTGGGGCTGCTTCGTCGCCGAGGAGGACAACGCGAAGATCGTGGGTGCTGCGCTCGCCGTCACATGGGGCACCGTCGGGATCCTCGGGCCCGTCGCGGTCCTCACGAACTACCAGAACCAGACGATCGGCCAGCAGCTCATCCGCGCGGCGCAGGAGTTCTTCGAGGAGAACAAGGCGGCGCTCCAGGGGTGCGTCACATACCCGGCGAGCCCGAAGCACCTCTTCCTCTTCCACAAGTTCGGTTACAAGCCCAAGGCGCTGACCGCCGTGATGAGCCGCACCATCGACCGGACGCCGCCCCAGGCCGCCGTCACGAAGCCGAGCAAGGCAGCCCTCGCGGTCCGCCGGTTCTCGGCGCTCGAGGAGACGAAGAAGAAGGCGACGCTCGCGCGCATGCACCGGATCACGAACGCGATCTGCCGCGGTATGGACCTCTCGAAGGAGGTCGAGATCGTGGACGGGCTCGCGCTCGGCGACACGCTCCTGCTCGAGCGCGGGCGCGACCTCGTGGGCTTCGCCATCTGCCACACGCCGGGCGTGAGCGAGGCGCCGGCGGGCGCCCTCTACGTCAAGTTCCTCGCGATCGACCCGCCGAAGCGGAAGGTCGAGCACCTCGTTGAGTTCGTCGCAGCCCTCGAGGCGCTCGGCCAGGAGTTGGGGATGCAGCGGGTGATCCTCCCCGTGTATTCTCGGTACTGGCTCGCGTACGCCACCCTCGTCCAAAGCGGATACCAGATCGACTTCACGATGGTCCGGATGCAGCGGGGCAAGCAAGAGGACTACGAAAACCCCACGCACCTCGTCCTCGACGACTGGCGTTGAAGCGCCTCGTCGGTGCGCTCCTCGCTCCCGCCCTCGGGCTGGGCTGGGCCGCTCTGGCGGCCCCGCACCCGCTCCTGCTCGAATCGACGCCAGCCGCCGGCTCGACCATCGCCGTCGCGCCGCCCGCGCTCTCCCTCCGGTTCAATAACCGGGTGGAGAAGCCGCTCTCGCGCCTCCGCCTGCTCAACGAGCGTGGTGAGTCGCTGCCCCTCGCGGTGCCGGCGTCCGACGGACCGGCCGATCGCCTGAGCGCCCTGCTGCCCGCGCTGGGGCCGGGAGCGTACCGCGTCGAGTGGCAGGTCCTGTCCACGGACGGCCACGTCGTGAGCGGCCGCTTCACCTTCCGCATCGCGCCCTGATCGCATGGCGGGGTTCATCGCCGGGCGGGGCGCGGGCTCGAGGTCCGGCCGGGAAGGCTGACACGATGGCGACACTGCTCTCCGGCAGCGCGACGGTCGAGGGCACGAAGCGTTATGTGACGAAGCTCGCCGGCAGTGTCGTGGCCGAGCACTTTCGTGGGCTCGAGGGCCTCGCCGTCTCGACGGTCGGCCTCGGGACCTACCTCGGCCCGGAGGACGGTGCGACGGACGTCCTGTACCAGGACGCGATCGCGCGCGCATTCGAGCTCGGCGTCAACATGATCGACACGGCGATCAACTATCGCCATCAGCGTAGCGAACGCGCCATCCGGACGGCCCTGGCCGCCGCGGTCAGTCGGGGAGCGATCCGGCGCGACGCGATCGCCGTCGCGACCAAGGGCGGCTACATCCCCTTCGACGGCGCCGTGCCGCGCGACGCGCGCGCGTGGTTCACCGAGACGTACCTCGACACGGGGATCGTCCGGCCCGGCGACGTCGCGGGTGGCTCCCACTGCATGACGCCACGCTATCTCGCCGATCAGATCGAGCGGAGCCGGACCAACCTCGGGCTCGAGACGATCGACATCTACCACCTCCACAACCCCGAGGCCCAGCTCGAGGAAGTGGCCCGCCACGAGTTCCTCGCGCGCGTGCGGGCGGCGTTCGAGGCGCTCGAGGAGGCCGTGCGGGCCGGAAAGATCCGGCGCTACGGCACGGCGACGTGGAACGGCTATCGCGAGGACCCGAGCGCGCCCGGCTACCTCTCGCTCGCAGAGCTCGTGGGCGTGGCGCGCGCGGTCGCGGGCCTCGACCACCACTTCAAGGTCATCCAGCTTCCGTACAACCTCGCGATGCCGGAGGCGTTCACTCGCGCCAACCAGAAGGTCGACGGGAGCTTCGTCCCCCTGCTCGAGGCCGCCCAGCGCCTCGGCGTCTACGTCATGGCCTCGGCTTCGGTCTACCAGGGCCACCTCACGAAGAACCTCCCGTCGATGGTCGCCGAGCTCCTGCCGGGCTTCGCGAGCGATGCCCAGCGGGCCCTGCAGTTCGTGCGCTCGACGCCCGGGATCGGCACGGCCCTGGTCGGGATGAAGTCGACGACCCACGTCGAGGAGAACGCCGCCGTCGCCCGGCGCCCGCCCACGCCCTGGAAGGAGTTCCAGCGGCTGTTCAGCGCGGCGGGAGAGTAACGCCTGCGAAACATTGCACAGGCCGCCGGCGTCGGGTAGGTTGGTCGGGTGATCACGCCCGAGCCGAACTGCGAGCGCGCGCTCGGGATCAGGCCCAGCGTGTCCGCCGTCAGCTTCGATGAGGAGGGATCGCGCGTGGTGCGACGGATTCATCACGTGGGCATCGTGGTCAGGGACCTCGCAGAGGCGTATCGGTTCTACCGCGACACCCTCAGTCTGCCGCTCGTGAAGGAGGCGCTGATCCGGGATCAGGGCGTGCGCGCCGCGCTCCTGGCGGCCGGTGACAGCGAGATCGAGCTGCTCGCGCCGCTCGACGCGTCGTCGGGCGTCGGGCGCTTCCTCGCCAGGCGCGGCGAAGGGCTCCATCACGTCTGCTTCGACACGCTGGACATCCACGCGGCGCTGGCGGTCTTGAATGCGAAGCACGTCGAGCTCATCGACACGGCGCCCCGGCCCGGGCTCGCGGGCGCGATCGCGTTCCTGCACCCGAAGGCGTGCTGCGGCGTCCTGGTCGAGCTCGCGACGCCCGCGGAGGACGCGGCCTCGGACGGATCGCCGGTACGCCTCAAGCGGCTCGTCGTCGGCGCCCGCGACGTGAAGCAGACGGCCGGCGTGTTCCGGTCGCTCTTCGGCTTCCAGGAAGTTGCGATGAACGACGGGCCGCGCACGATGCTGGCCGTCGGGCGGGGCGCGATCCTGATCGTGCCATCCGAGGAGGTCGGCGGGACCGAGGGAATGGTGGCGCTCTCGCTCGTCGCCTTGGACTTCGAGTCCCTCATGGCCGCCTTCGACCGCGCGGGCACGAAATGCCTGCGCGGCACCGGCGAGGTGACGCTCGAGCCCGCGTCGAGCCACGGCGTGCACCTGCACATCAGCCGGTATGAGTGACACGGATCTGCGCGGCAAGGTCGCGGTCGTTACGGGCGGCGCCACCGGCATCGGCCTCGCCGCGTCGCTCGCCTTCGCGCGGTGCGGCGCCGCCGTGGCGGTGAACTACTCGCGCAACGCCGAGGCGGCTGACGCGGCGGTCAAGGAGATCGGAAGGCTCGGCGTCGCCGCGCTCGCGATCCGGACGGACGTGTCGAACGACGGGGAGGTGCGCGGGATGATGGGCCGCGTCGCCAAAGAGCTCGGCGGCGTCGACTTCCTCGTCAACAACGCCGGCTGGACGAAGCGCGTGCAGCCCCACTCGGACCTCGAGGGCCTCACCGACGACGTCTGGGACCGGGTGTGGGCCGTCAATGTGAAGGGCGCCTTCTACTGCGTCCGCGCGGCGGCCCCGCACATGCGCCAGCGCGGCGCGGGCTCCGTCGTCAACGTGACCTCTGTAGCCGCCTTCGCCGGCGTCGGCTCCTCGATGGCGTATGCCGCCTCGAAAGCCGCGCTGACGACGCTCACGAAGTCACTTGCCCGCGCTCTCGCGCCGACGATTCGGGTGAATGCCGTCGCGCCCGGTCTGATCCCGACCGGCTTCGGCGGGTGGATCGACGTCCACTGGAAGGCGACGTCCGCGCAGACACCGATCCAGCGCCTGCCCACAGCGGACGAGACGGGAGCGGCGATCTTCTATCTCGCGACGGCGGGCGGGCTCACGGGCCAGACGATCGTCGTCGACGGCGGGCTGTTGACCCTCGGCCCCGCAGAGGGCGCCGCGGGCCACTGACGCTCAGAAGCGCGTCGGGTGCTCGGGCGATCGCGTCAAGCTCGGCGCGCGTGTAGGCACCCAGGCTCCGGAAATCCAGCTCCGTGTAGTTCTTGACCCAGCGCATGGCGACCTTCATCGCGTTGCGGTAGCGCGTCTCGACCTCGGCGCTCTTCGGCCGCCGCGACAGGATGTCCGCCAACTCCTCCTGGAGGAGCCTCTTCACGAGGGCCCCGTCGTGAGCGACGCCAGCCTGAGGGTCCTTCGCGTGGTGGCGGATTCGCTGGGCGATCTGGGCGACCGACATGCGGCCGGTGGCGAGGTCCTCCATCAGCGCCGGGTGAACGCCGGGCTTGCCCTCGAGGCTGTCGATTCCCTTGGCGCCACGGCCGTTGAGCCAACCCTCGACGTACTCGATGAGCATGCGCGCGTTGCGCCGCGTGCCTTCGACGGTGACGGGACCGGCGGGGACCCCGATCTTCACCGGGTAGTTCTCGGGCTTCGCCATCTCGGGGGTCGGCGTCCAGCCGGAGCCGATGAGCTTCTTGAACGGGTCCGCCGCCGTCTTCATGTGAAAAATGTGGGCGACCCAGGCGCGGATGAAGCCCTGCGCGGCCTCCCACTCCTTGTCCTTCTGGATCGCCTCTCCGGCCGTCCGGTTGACCTCGCGATCGTTGCTGGGCAGCGCCGTGGCCATGCCGCCGATCGGGACGGCGCCGCGCTTGAGGCAGATCGCGACGAGGCGCCGGAAGATGTTCGCGAGGAAGGGCGTGGTCTTGATGTCCACGCCGAAGCGGTCGGGCCACACCTGCTTCGGATCGGCCATGACGAACTCGAAGATCGAGGCCTTGAGGTCCCACCGGGCGGCGTTGAGCCCGGCAGCGTAGGGACCGAGCTCCCAGAGCATCTCCTCCATCTGGTAGACGCACGGGAGCGACTCCACGAGCACGACCGCGCGGATCGTCGCGTTCTGGAGGGAGGACAGGCGCCCGCGCGAGAGGTCGAAGAGGTCGCGGTACCAGCGCGCCTCGGGCGCGAGCTCGAGCTTCGGGAGGTAGAAGTAGATGCCCTGACCGCGGTCGGCCTGCGCGCGTCCCGCGTAGAAGAGCGTGAGCGCGGTCCCGAGGATCGCGGCGTTGACGGGCGTGCCGTCGATCGTGACGTCGGGCTCGTCGAGGTGGAGCCCGCGCTCGCGGTGCATGAAGAACGGGAGCTCTCCCGGCGCGATCCGGTAGCTTTTGCCGCGCTCGCGATCCTCGAACGTGAGCTCGCGGTTGACCGCGGCGAGACGGTTGTGCGCGGCGCGGACCGTGTCGATGAGCCGGTGGCCGCCCGAATCCTCGTCGTCGTCCAGGTCGCCCTCGGCGCGCTCGCCCTCGGGCCCGGGATTGAGCGCGTTGATGAACATGGGCGTGATCGAGCACGGGCCCGAGATCTCGATCCCGGGCTTCCTGAGCTCGTCGGGAACCGCCGGAACGCGCCAGTCCCCGGTATTCGCCGCGCTCACCGGCGGGTGGCCGGGCATGACGTGCTGGTTCAGCGCAGCCCTCAGGATTTCGGCGCGCCTGGCGCGGAGCTCGAGCGCGCGGGCGCCGAGCGTGTCGTGCAGGAGGACCAGATACTCGCAGAACGCCGGAGTGAAGAGCCGCGCGGCGTCTTCGGCAGGGGCGAACTTCACGCGCGTCGCGTCGGCTGTCTTCATCGTCCTCTCACGCCCGTGCCTAAACGGCTTCTTTTCGCATGGCGACCCAAAGGCTGTCAATGGCAGAATGGGCCGCGTTCGATCCGCCCCTGCGAGGAGGCCCGATGGCCACGGTGTTGTTCGTCGTGAAGGCGACCATTCGAAAGGATCAGGAGGAGGCGTTCAACCGCTGGTACAACGAGGCGCACGTCCCGCAAGTGTTACAGTTCAAGGGCTTGGTCAGCGCACGGCGCTACAAGGCGCTCGAGGGCGAGGACAAGTACCAGTACATGGCGGTGTACGAGCTGCAGGATGAGGCGACCTACAGGCGCCTGATGGCCTCCGAGCACATGAAGGCGCTCAGGGCCGACTACGACGCCAGGTTCGGCGCCGCAAGCGAGCGGGCCCGCTTCGCCTACACGCAGGTCTGGCCATAGCCACGCGGCGCTTCCGCGGGATGGGCCGCGGGCGCAAGCTCCGGCGCACCCTCGCGCGCGGCGGCGCCGGTCCCGCGCAGCGCCTGAACGAGACGCTCGGCGCGTGGGAGGGCGTGCGTATCACGCCGATGTTCGGGCGGTGGGGGTACTTCGTCGGCGAGACGCTCTTCGCCTGCTTTCCCTTGCGTGAGAAGGAGCGCGACCTCTGGCTCCGCCTGTCGCCGGCCGATCAGACGCGGGCGCTCGGCGACGCGCGCATCCGCCCGCACCGACGCTTCGCGCGGCGGGGCTGGATCGAGTTCGACGTCGAGGCGCCGGACGACATCGGGCGCGCGCTCTACTGGCTCAGGCGCGCGCACGCGACGGCGACGCGGAGCGTACACACCAACGAGGACAGGGAGGCGTGATGGCGAACGTGCTGACCGTGGTCGCGAAGCTCTCGGCGAAGCCGGGGAAGGGAGACGAGCTGGCGGCGATCCTGCGCCAGCAGGTGGCGGCGGTGCTCAAGGCGGAGCCCGACTGCGTCGTCTACCGGCTGCACCGGTCGAAGAAGAACCCGGACCTCTTCCTCTTCTACGAGCAGTACCGCTCGGACGCGGCCTTCGATCTCCATCGGAAGGCGCCCCACCTCACGGCCTTTCGCGAGCGCCGCGACCCGCTCGTCGCAGGCCCGCCGGAGGTTGAGTTCTACCTCTCGCTGACGGACTGAGTGGTCGCGGCCTCGGCCGCCTCGCGCGCCCGCGCCTCTTCGCGGGCCCTCGCCTCGATCCGGTCGATCTTGACGAGCGGGACGAGGAACCACGCAGCCGCCGTGAAGGCGGCCGAGATGAGCACGAGCGGCTCATAGCCGAGGCCGTCGTAGAGCCGCGCGCCCACATTCTGGGAGAGCTGGGAGCCGCCGTTGTTGACGGACATGAGCAGCGCGAAAAACGTCGCCTCCACCCGCTTCGGGCACGACTTGGCCGCGAGGTCGAGCAGGGCGAGCTGGGCGATCATGCCGATGCACCCGAAGACGATGTCGATGATCAGGGCAGACGCCGGGCCCCGGTAGAGAAAGTACGCGAGCGTGCCGGCGACCCCCAGCCCGATCACCGCGTTGACGATGCGCTTGAGGGGAAAGCGCCGTGAGATCGGCGCGTAGATCACGGCGCCGATGACGCCCGCGATCGCCGACAGCGAGCCGAGGGTGCCGATGAACCGCTGGCTGAACCCGAGCACGTCGGTCTGGTAGTAGAGGAACGCGGGGCCGAAGGACGGGCTGAAGGTCCAGAAGAGGATGAAGCCCGCCACCACCCACATGTCGCGGTGCCCGAGCGCGTCGCGGATGGCGAGCCGCGTCTGCCGGAACGCCTCGCGATCGAAGGTGGCGCGCGGTTCGCTGACGAAGAACGCACCCATGAGCATCGAGATCAGGGGGAAACAGGCGGCGAGCAGGAAGGCGACACGCAGACTCCGCGTCTCGGCGAGCTCACCGCCCGCGACGCCGACGAGGACGGAGGCGACCGTGATGCACGCCCACTGCACCGACTGGAACGCGCCCGTGAGGCCGCGGGGCCGACCGTTCTCGACCATCATCGCGTCCACCAGGACGTCGGTGAACGCGAGGCCGAGCGCCATGAGGGTGGAGAGCCCGACCCCCGAGACGAGCGTGAAGCTCACCGCGCCCACGACCGGCAGCGTGGCGCCGAGCGTCTCGATCGGGCCGTGGGAGATCAGCGAGCCCGAGGCGAGGATGAGCCCCGTCAGCGCGGCGAGCCCGGAGGTCAACAGGAAGTAGCTCAGGCGCCGTCGCCCGAACAGGGGCACGAAGTCCGAGAGCAGGCCGTAGGCGGGCTTGATGAGCCAGGGGATGGTCGTGAGGAGGAAGAAGTCGGCGACCTGGCCTGCCGCGAGCCCGCGGTCCTTCAGCACGATCGTGATCGCCTGGTTGGGCAAGTACCACATGCCCTGGGCGAAGTAGACGACACCGAAGAGGACGGCCAGACGCTGGGTGTCGGGGGTCTTGAAGGGGTTCAGCCGCACGAGCCAGCCGAACATGGCGAGCGCCATGATACCTTTAAGCGCGGGATGCTGTCCGTCTGTCCTCACGACTGCCCATCCTGCTGTAGCCTCCTCGTCAGCGTCGAGGACGGCCGCCTCACGGACGTCACCGGCAACCCCGACCACCCCTTCACGCAGGGCGTGATCTGCGGCAAGGTGCGCGAGTACGCGGAGCGCGTGCATTCGCCGCTCCGCGTGCTCACGCCGCTTCGGCGCGTGGGGCCCAAGGGCGCCGGTGAGTTCGCGCCGATCTCCTGGGACGAGGCGATCGACGCGATCGCGAGCCGCTGGCGGCGGATCATCCGCACCGACGGCGCCGAAGCGATCCTGCCGTTCTCCTACGCGGGCTCGATGGGCCAGGTCCAGTACTACGCGGGCCACCCCCTCTTCCACGCGCTCGGTGCCTCCCGGCTCGACCGGACGATCTGTGTCAACACCGCCTACGCGGGATGGCGCACGACCCTGGGCGCCGTCACCGGCAACGACTCGGAGCAGATGGTGGGCGCGGACCTCGTCGTCCTCTGGGGCGTGAACGCGGCGTACTCGACGATCAACGTGATGACGCTCGTCAAGCAGGCGCGCGCCCACGGCGCCTTCGTCGTCGTCGTCGATCCGTATCGCACGCCCACCGCCCAGCAGGCGGACGAGCATCTGATGGTCCGCCCGGGCACCGACGCGGCGCTGGCGCTGGCCGTGATGCACGTCCTGATCACCGAGGGGTCCCTCGACCGCGACTACATCGACCGGGCGACGCTCGGGTTCGAGCGGCTCGCCGAGCACGTGAAGGCGTACCCGCCGGAGGCCGTCGCGCGGATCGTCGGCCTCGACGCGGGCACGATCACGCGATTCGCCCGGCGCTACGGGGCGAGCCCGCGGACGTTCATGCGGATCGGCATCGGGATCTCGCGTCACGACAACGGCGGGATGACCTGCCGCACCCTCGCGTGTCTGCCCGCGCTCACGGGCGCCTACGCCGATCCCCACGGCGGCGCGCTCCTGTCGTCGACCGCGGGTTTCGGCTTCGACTACTCGGTCCTGGAGCGGCCGGACCTCCAGCCCGCGCCGCCGGCGCGGATCGTCAACATGATCCACCTCGGACGCGTGCTGACCGACGGGCCGCCGGGACCGGCGATCCGCGCGCTCTACGTGTACAGCTCGAACCCGGCCGCGGTGTGCCCGAACCAGACGCTCGTCCTCGAGGGGCTCGCGCGCGAAGACCTCTTCACGGTCGTGCACGAGCAGGTCCTGACCGACACCGCGTACTACGCCGACCTCGTCCTGCCGGCGACGACCTCGATGGAGCACCTCGACCTCTACCGCTCCTACGGGCAGTTCACGCTCCAGCTCGCCCGGCCGGTGCTCCCGCCCCAGGGCCAGGCGAAGTCCAACTGGGAGGTGTTCCAGCTCCTGGCGCGCGCGATGGGCGTCGCCCAGGACCACTACGCGAAGAGCCCGGAGACGCTGATCCGCGAGTTCCTGGCGAAGGGCGACGATACGGTGCGGGGGATCACGTTCGAGGAGCTCGCGGCCCGGGGCTGGGTGCGGGTGAACCTGCCACGTCCCTACACCCCGTTCGCCCGCGGCGCGCCGACGCCGTCGGGCAAGGTCGAGTTCTACTCGGAGCGGCTCGCGCGCCAGGGGCTGCCCGCGCTACCGACGTACCTACCGCTCGAGGAAGGGCCTGAGAACCGCGAGCTCGCGGCGCGCTACCCGCTCCAGTGCCTCGTGCCGCCGAACCGGTTCTTCCTGAATTCGTCCTTCAGCCAGTCGGCCCTCCTTCGGCGCCGGCAGGGAACGCCGACCGTGATGATGGCGCCGGACGACGCCACGCGGCGCGGGATCGTGGACGGGGACGCGGTCACGGTCGAGAGCCAGCGCGGCGCGGCACGTTTCACGGCCCGGGTGACGGACGCGACCCGGCCCGGCGTGGTCGTGATCGAGGGAATCTGGTGGCACCGCTTCCATCCGGACGGCCGCGGCGTGAACGTGCTGACGAGCGACCGCGTGACCGACCTGGGGGGTGGCCCCGCGTTTCACTCGAACCTGGTGGAGGTCTCGCGCGCATGAGGACGCTCTTCCTGCACCCGCCGTCGTACGAGGGCTTTGACGGCGGCGCGGGCTCCCGTTACCAGGCGCGGCGGGAGGTGCGTTCGTTCTGGTACCCGACGTGGCTCGCCCAGCCCGCCGCGCTCGTCCCCGACTCGCGGCTGGTGGACGCGCCGCCCGACGGCCTCACGCTGGAGGACGTGCGCCCGCTCGCCCGCGACTATGAGCTCGCCGTCCTCCACACGAGCACGCCATCCTTCCCGTACGACGTGAGGGTGGCGGAGGCGCTCAAGGCGGAGAACCCGCGTCTGCGCATCGGGTTCGTCGGCGCCCACGTCGCCGTCCGTCCGGAGGAATCGCTCGCCGCCTCGCCCGCGATCGACTTCGTCGCGCGCAACGAGTTCGACTTCACGATCGAGGAGGTGGCCCGGGGCCACCCCCTGGGCCGCGTCCTCGGCGTGAGCTACCGGGACGACGGCGTCATCCGGCACACCCCGGACCGGCCGACGCTCGAGGACATGGACGCGCTCCCGTTCGTCGTGGACGTCTACAAGCGCGACCTGACGATCGAGAACTACGTCATCGGCTACCTCCTTCACCCCTATGTGTCGCTCTACACGGGGCGCGGCTGTCGGTCCAAGTGCACCTTCTGCCTGTGGCCCCAGACCGTCGGCGGCCACCGGTACCGGACGCGCTCGGTCGGGCACGTCGTGCGCGAGATCGCGCTGGCGCGGCGCTACTTCCCGCACGTGCGCGAGTTCTTCTTCGACGACGACACGTTCACCGACGACCTGCCGCGTGCCGAGGCGATCGCGCGCGGACTCGGCAGGCTCGGCGTCACGTGGTCGTGCAACGCGAAGGCGAACGTGCCGCCCGAGACGCTCGAGGTCCTGAAAGACAACGGTCTCCGCCTCTTGCTCGTCGGCTACGAGTCTGGCAACCAGGGGGTCCTCAACAGCGTGAAGAAGGGGGTCCGCCTGGACGTCGCGCGGCGGTTCACGCGGGATGCCAGGGCGCTCGGCATCAGGATCCACGGCACGTTCGTCCTCGGGCTTCCCGGTGAGACGTGCGAGACGATCGAGGAGACGATCCGCTTCGCCTGCGAGCTCGAGCCCGACACGATCCAGGTGTCGATCGCGGCGCCCTACCCCGGCACCGTGATGTACCGTCAGGCCCTCGAGCATGGCTGGCTCGATGGGCGTGAGCTCGTCGACGGGCGGGGCGTCCAGCGAAGCGCGCTGAGCTACCCGCACCTCCCCCATACCGAGATCTTCGCCTCGGTGGAGACGTTCTACCGGCGCTTCTACTTCCGGCCGCGGAAGATCTTCGCGATCGTGGGCGAGATGGCGCGGGACCGGCAGGTGCTCGCACGGCGGCTCCGCGACGGCGCCGAGTTCCTCCGCTTTCTGGCGGCGCGGCGGGCGGGCGAAAATCGAAGCGGGCCTCGACGGCCCCTTCCGAGCCATCATTAAGCATACTGCTCTCGCGTCGGTGTTCTGACCGCCGGCCGTCCCGCCGCAGGGTAGCACAACGTCAATCTTCAGTGGCGGGGGT
>QHTD01000202.1 GCA_003220675.1 Candidatus Rokuibacteriota bacterium
CCGATCTGGTCATCTCAAGGACACACGGGCTGGAGGCGATGGCGCCGGAAGGAGATCGTATGAGACGTGTTCTGGAGAAGAGCTTCTTGATCATGATGGTCGTCGGCGGCCTCACCGCGTTGGGAACGCCGGCCTCGGCTTACGTCGCCCACGTCCTCACCTCGATCCCGGTCGCGAGTAGCGAGGGGCGCGAGCTCGAAGACGCGGTGAGAACCGCCATCAATGACGTGCTCGAGCACGCGATCGCCTTCGTGCCCACCCTGGTCGACGTGCGCGACGCGCGCGTCGTGGGCGATCGCATCTACATCCTGCTGCTGCTCGCGGACGATGATGGCGCGGCGATCGTGCAGCGCTTGACCGACGGCAGTGCTGACGAGCTCTGAGGAGTCCGTCACGCAACCACTGGCCCTGCTCCTTGCTGCGAACAGGAGAGATTGATGAGAATCATCCACCTGGCGCTCGTACTGGTCCTAGTCGTTCTGGCCGCGCCCGCGTGGGGTGCGGATCTGGACCGATGGTTTCACGTGAGCTGGGGACCAGCGCCTCACAGCAATACGCCTAAGCCGAGGATACAGGCCTCGGTGCGGAACGATTCGCCGTACCGCGTAACCGACGTTCAGCTCGAGGTGGAAGGGCTCACCCCCGACGAACGTTCCGCCGGCCGGCGCGTCGTGTGGGCGCTCGGGGACATCGAGCCGGGTGGTGAGTCGTCATTCGTCACCGAGGCGATGGATGGAGCCGTTACGTATCGGATCACGGTGACCTCGTTCGATCTCGTCTCGGTCGGATCGAAGCACTGAGAGCTCAATATGACTCGCAACGGGGCGATCCTCGTGGTCGCCGCAGGTCTCATCGTCACCAGCGCCGGCACCGCCCCGTCACGACCATGGCCGCCACCCCTTGTCGAATCGACGGCGGTCCTCACGCCTGAAGTATCCGCGGCGCTGGAGTGCGTCTGGACGACGCCCACGCTCCGTCGCCGAGTGCACGCAGGATCGGCGCGCGCCCCGCTCGAGGTTTATCTGGCGTTCCTGGACACACCGGAGGTGACCGCCGCCGCCGCACGCTTCCTCAAACTGGCGAGCTACGACGTGCACGTTCTCGACGACGACCGGTATGAGGGTGACGACGGCGAAGGCGCACGGGGGTTTTCTCAGGTCCTTCGACGCGACCGCCAGCGGCGCGTGATCTTTTCACAGGGCGAATACACCGGACCGATTTTCGGCACCGTCCGCGGGAGTGCCCTGATGGTTCTCGATCTCGAGCCACGCGGCGATTCGATCGAGCCGAACCTAGCGGCCTACCTTTACGTCGAAGACCACCTGGCGGCGGGCCTCACCCGATTGTTCGCCGGGACGCTGGGGTTCCTCGCCGACCGAAAACTGACCAGGGGGCTTCGCATCACGGCGGAGGTCGCCGAATGGGCCGTCAACCGACCAGGGGACTTCTGTGCATGGCTTGCACGCGAGCCACTTGCCACGGACCGGCGCCATCGGATCGTCGCCGCTCTTCCAGCGTGCTCACGCACGGGGCAGAGCTTGGAAATCGATCGTGACGAGGTCGGTGGTCGAAGCCTTGCGGCCGCGGGATCAGGACGCTAAGGCGCGTTGTGATGCCCGGGCCGCCCCCGAGACCAACCGACTGTCACCGCGCGTGCGACGTTGCCCCCGGTTGGCGCGCATGAGGACCACCGGGCGCTGATCATCAAGGGTTGCAATCGTTGCCGCGGATCGAGCGCGTCGAAAGTCCTCTGCGGAGACGACTCGCACCACTCGGCCCTGCGCGTCGAGAATCGTCACGGGCGCGATGGATTCGTCGCCCGAAGGAAGCCGAACAGCCTCCGAGAAATTGGTCATGGATCATGCCTCCTGTCGAGAATCGCCCCACTGAGTCTCATGCCCTTCCGACGCCTATCGCGGCCAATTGGTTACTCAGGGCACAGCTGGATGCTGCGGGCCGAGGAAGACTTACCCATCCCGGCTGAATCTTTCGGGGCGCGGCGTGCTCCTAACGATGAGGGGTCTGACGCGACTCCACCGGGAGTAGCGACAAGGAGACGCTCGATGATCCGGAGATCCGCGATCTGACAATGGCTGTGGCCGGTATCGTCGTAGTCGTCGCCGCTGGTTTGTTCTGGACGGCAGTGACGCGTCTCAATCCGGCCGCCCTGGATGCGGCCGCCAGCAAGGCGGCCGCGCAGCGCATGCTTACTCCCTAGTCGATCCCCTCACGCAACGAAACCGAAGCGCTCCAAACGCCGGTAGAAGGCGCCACGGCTGAGGCCGAGCGCAGCCGCGGCTTGCGTCTTGTTGCCCTTTGCGCGCCGCAGGGCGTCCGCGACCGCCTGCTTCTCGACTACAGCAAGCGGCTGGGACGTTAGAACGGAGCCGGCTGCGATCGGCGCCCCCGAGGAAAGACCAGTGGCGAGAGGAACATGTTCAGCGATGCCGAGATGGGCAGGGGAGATGACGCGCCCGTCGGCGGCAATCAAAGCGCGCTCGATGGCATTTTGCAGCTCCCGTATGTTGCCGGGCCAGGTGTGGGCGAGCAACAGCTGACGAGCCTGGTCGTTGAGGCGTGACTGGCGCCGCCCCATCCGTTCGCCTAGTGTGCGTAAGAAGTATTCGGCGAGGACGAGGACGTCTCCTTCACGTTCCCGCAACGCGGGAAGATGAATCCCGAACACCGCGAGCCGGTAATACAGGTCCGCGCGGAACGTCCCGGCCTCGACCAGATGCTCGAGATCACGGTTCGTGGCTGTGACCAGCCGGATATCGGCCCGCAGCGACGTCGTGCCGCCGACCCGTTCGTACTGCCGTTCTTGCAGCACGCGGAGCAGCTTCGCCTGGACCGACGGGGTGAGATCGCCGATCTCATCGAGGAAGAGCGTGCCGCCGGCGGCGACCTCGAAGCGACCGCGCTTGAGACGATCGGCGCCGGTGAACGCTCCTCGCTCATGTCCGAAGAGCTCGGACTCCGCCAGCGTTTCGGGCAGTGCGGCGCAGTTGACCGCCACGAACGGCCCGTCGGAACGTCGGCTGGCGTAGTGGATGGCGCGAGCGACCAGCTCCTTCCCGGTCCCGCTTTCGCCCGTGAGCAGGACCGTTGTCTCCTGCCCGGCGACCAGGGCTGCCTGGTCCAAGGCCTCGCGAATGGCTCCGGAGCGCCCCATGATGCTATCGAATCCGTACCGTTCGGCGAGCGCTCCCCGCAGACGTTCCACCCGGCGTTCGAGCCAGCGGCTGTGCTGCTCGGCCGCGGCCACTCGCTGTTGTTCCTCGGACAGGCGCTGGTGCTGGAGCGCGACCACCACCTGAGCCGCGATCCCGGAGACCACCTCGGCGTCACCCTCGTCGAACCAGTCGGGGTCGTGTTTGGCAAACGCGAGCACTCCGCCGAGCGTATCTCCAAAGACGAGCGGGGCGACGATCACCGACCGCACGCCGCGTTCGAGCGCCGCCCGATCGCCTGGAAAGGATTGGTCGAGCTCGCGACGGGCGTCGCCGAGTAGCACGATCTCTTTCGCGGCGAGCCGTGCGCCGAACGAGTAGTCCTCGAGTCGGCGCTCGGGCTGGAGGTCTGCCGGCACGTCGCCGACCAGCAGCACGCTCCGCTGGAGTGTTCCGCTCGCCCCGATCGGTCGCACGAGCATGAGGTCGAAATCGAGTACGGTTCGCACGGCCGCGCCGAGCTCCTGGAAGATGTTCCGGACGTCGAGGCTGCCCGCGATGACCCGCGACACCTCGGGGAGCACGGCCATTCGCCGGCGGCGATCACGTTCCTTCTGCAGCAGCACCATGTTCTCGACGAGCGGGCCGAGCATTTCGGCGATCCGCCGTGCGGTAGTGGCGTGAGCCTCCGTGTAGGTAGCAGGCGCGCTCGCCGCGATGGCGAGGCTTCCGATCGCCCGATCGACACCCTCGAGCGGGAGGGTGAGCCAGGACGCCGGCGAAGGGACCGGCGTCTCGTCCTCTCGAATCAGCAGCAACCGGTCGTGCGGAATCACCTCGCGGAGGTGCGGAGACAGGCCTTCGACGAACCGCCGTGCGTCGGGCTCGCCCCGCATCGACCGGGCAAGCGCCACGGCGGCGGCGTGCAGCGTGATCAGATCCGGATCAGTCGGAGGTCGCATGAACCGTCCCGCATCGGTTCCGTTGCATCACGCACACCAAGCGATGTGCGGGCTCGTTGTCGTCGTGCCGGGCACTCGTAACGGTCCGCTCTGACTTCTCCTGGCGTCGCGCGTCGCACCGCGAGCTCTGTACGCTTTCGATCCCGCTCCGTGCGAAAGCGCGCGGTCGGTCGTGCGATACCGCACAGCACCCGGCCTTACACCGAACGATCCTCGCAGGAAATCCGCGACGTGACGGCGTTGTCGACCGTCGATCGAATCTGGCGTGCCGTTTGCTCCCGCATGCGCCAGATGCACATGCGAGGTGACGGGACGGGCTGGAGATTCGTCCACACAACATCCCGGCACCCGCTGCGCTCGCTCCCGAGCAGGCGCCGGAGCCCGCCGCCGAGACGACGACCTAGCTGGAACGCTCTAACTCATGAGGACTCACATGAAGATGGGACGACTGGGTGTATGGGCGCAAGTGGATTGTATGACTGCAAGCGCCGAAGCGGAATTCGCGCGCGACGTGGAACAGTGGGGCTACTCGGCACTCTGGACGCCAGAAGCGATGGGCCGTGACGTCCTCGTCAATTCCGGCTGGTTGCTCGCGAACACCCGCAAGTTGGTCATTGCCTCCGGGATTGCAAACATCTTTGCACGGGACGCAATGGCCATGGCTGCGGCGCGCGTGCAGCTCAACGAGCAATCGGGCGGAAGACTTTTGCTCGGCATGGGCATTTCGCACGCACCGATTGTGATCGCGATACGCGGTCACATCTATGAAAAACCAGTGACGACCATGCGCACCTACGTCGAAGCAATGACGCATGCGCAGTACAGCTCGCCACGACCGTCCGATTCGACGCTGACGGTCATCGCCGCACTCGGCCCAAAGATGTTGGCACTCGCGCGCGATGTCGCCGATGGCGCTCATCCCTATAACACGACCGTTGCACAAACGGCCGCAGCGCGCGCAGTTCTCGGGCCAAACAAACTCCTCTGTGTAGAACAGAAAGTTCTGTTGGAAACGAACGCCGCGCGCGCCCGCGAGATCGCGCGCGCCTATCTGCGCCCGTATCTCCGCCTGAGCAACTACGTGAACAGTTGGCGGCGCGCGGGCTTCGACGATAGCGATTTCGCCGACAATGGGTCGAATCGACTCGTCGACACACTGGTCGCGTGGGGCGATGAAGACGCGCTCGTCGGGCGCA
>QHTD01000203.1 GCA_003220675.1 Candidatus Rokuibacteriota bacterium
GCAGGTCCCTCGCCATAGACACGCTGCACGACACCGGGCGCCAACGTCGTCTCTTTGCCGGCCTCCATGGGTTGCGCGGCCGCGGGTTTCACCATCGCAGCTGAAGCGGCGATCAATCCGAACGCCAAAGCTGATCTGCGGTCAAGTTTGTCCATCGGTTCCCTCCATGGATGAGGCTGGGAGTCGAAAATTTGGCGATGCATATCGCCTCGCGCACAAACGCTATACTCGCGGGCGCGCGCTTGTCAAACGCCGACAACGCTCCTTGCGCGACCAGGACGGGCATGGGGCGCCCGCCCCCAAGCAGCTCAGTCGTTGATCACCGGGGGCCCATATGCTACCCCTGCTCTCGACATGCACCGCCTCTTAGGTTAGATAGCGGAAATGATTACAGGCCCTATCATCGCCGAAATCGCGGCTCTGGTCGGAGACCCCGCGAGGGCTACGATGGTGTCGGCGCTTCTCGATGGCCGTGCCCTGACCGCGAGCGAGCTTGCCTTTGCAGCGCGAATCACGCCTCAAACCGCCAGCACCCATCTCACGAAGCTGACAGAGGCGGGCTTGCTCGCGGTGGTCCGCGATGGCCGGCATCGCTATTTCCGGCTTGCCTCGCCGACAGTGGTAGACATGATCGACGGGATCGTCGCCGTCGCTCTTCAGAAGAGACCGCGATACCGCCCGCTATCGGGTCAAGCACGCGCGCTTAGTGCGGCCCGAATTTGCTACGACCACCTCGCGGGCCGCCTGAGCGTTGATCTCACCGATTCTTTCATCGCCCGAGAATACGTCGTGCTCGACAACGACGAAGCCGCTGAAATCACGACGGCAGGTATCCGGGTTTTCACTGAGTTCGGGATCGAGCTTCCCACACTGCGTTCGGCCCACCGCCACTTTTGCCGACTCTGCCTCGATTGGACCGAGCGACGCCCACACATCGCGGGTGCGATAGGCGCCGCGATGACCAAGCGCTACTTCGATCTCGGCTGGATGGAAAGGATGAAGCGTAGCCACGCCGTAATCGTCACCCCGTTGGGACGGTGGGGCTTCCTGGAGACCTTCGGCATCGACGCGTCCGCACTAGGCGACCTGAGGAAACACTAGTCGCGCTACTGAGGAACTCGCCGCCGCGTCCCGGCGTCGAAGATCGGTGCTGCCGGACGCTTCGATCACCGTCGAAGTGCTCATTGGCGCGTCAGACCGTTTCGCATGTAACAATCGCGGCCATGATTCTTCGGTCCTCATGATGGAAATCAGAACAGTGGGTGTGCCGTCTGCAGGAGGTGGCCATGCTGGAGGGGAAAACGCGCATCCCGCCGGTCGACGTCGAGACGCTTCCGGACGACCTGCGCGAAACGCTCGAGGAACAGCGCAAGCTCCGGGGCGCGCCGCTCTATCCCTACCTTTTCTACGCGCGTAACCCGGCGTACTTCCGCGCCGCGAAGGCGATGTGGGCGGCTCTCCAACAAGAGACGAAGCGCGTGCCCGTTACACTCCGGGCGCTGCTCAATCGGCGCGTGGCCTCGTGGAACGGCTGCGAGTTCTGACAGGACGTCAATGCTGCCGTGGGCAGCAGGAACGGCGTCTCGACGGAGAAGATCGAGGCGCTCAACGACTATGCAAAGAGCCCGCTCTTCAGCGACGCGGAGAAGGTCGCGCTCGAATACGCCGATGCGATCACGGACACGAGCCGCGACGTCGACGACGAGCTGTTCGCGCGCATGCAACGGCACTACGGCGACGACACCATCGCGGAGCTGACGATGATCATCGCATGGGAGAACGCGTCCTCTCGCCTCAACCGGGCGTTCCGCATCCCATCGCAAGGGTTCTGGAAGCGATGACCGATCAGCAGCACGGGCTCGCCGGCGACCTCACCCGCTGATGGCCGGCTTCGGAGGATTTCGGGCCGGGGTGGCAAGTTGGTGGAGTTGCCGGCGCGCGTCCCGGATCACGTCGATCGCTGAGGCGCCGAACATCGCGGCGATGCAAAGCCCCATCGCGATGTCCGGCCACGCCGACGCCGTGACGGCCACGCCGCCCGCCGCGAACAGGACGCCGGCATTCGCGATGACGTCGTTGCGCGAGCAGAGCCAGGCCGAGCGCATATTGACGTCGTCGGCTCTCGGGCGCCACAAGAGTACCAGGACCGAGGTGTTGGCGGCGAGCGCGAGGAGGCCCATCCACCCCATAAGGGCGGCGGTGGGGACGACGCTCCGAATGAGCTTCAGCGCCACTTCGGCGAGGACTCCAATTCCGAAGGTGGCCATGATGCCGCCCTTCAGAAGAGCCGAGCGGGCCTGCCAGACAGCGCCGCGACCCACTGCGTAGAGGCTGAACCCGTAGACGATGGCGTCGCCCAGCATGTCCACCGAATCGGCGAGCAGCGACGTGGAGTGGGCCACGATCCCGGCCACGAACTCGGCCAGGAACATCGCGACGTTGATCCAGAGCACGATCTGGAGCACGCGTCGCTGCCCCTCGGCGACGTGAAGGGGCACATCGCCGCAACAGGTCTTCACGTCAAGCCTCACGGCCCGAGGTCCCGCCGCTTGGCCTCGAACTCCTCTCGGCTGATGTCCCCTCGCGCGTAGCGCTCGCGGAGGATCTGCATCGCGGAGTCGCCCGACGCCCGCCCCTGCGTCACGAGCCAGCGGATGCCGACGACGAGCCCCGCGATCACCAACCCCCAGAACAGCAGCATGAAGAGCATCATGACGATACCCCCGGCGCCCCACATCCACCACATCGGGTGCATACCCCGGCCCCAGTCGGGCACGCGCTCCTGGGCGAGTGCCGCCGCAGGCGCCAGGGCCGCGCCGGACCCAACCAGCCACCACCTCGCTCGCCGAATCGCTCTCATCGTCTCGGACCTCCTCTCCTCAAGTCCAGCAGTGAGGACGCAACAATAGCGTACGGGCGGACTAACCCCCAGAGCGCGTCCGCGTGGCCTCCGCCCGCAGGAAGAAACTGCCGTCCGTCACGACGCGCTCCCCCGGCTTGACGCCCGCGAGAACCTCGACGACGTCACCCGTCGCGCGACCGAGCTTCACCGTCCGCTCGATGAAGCGGCCCTCCTCGCCGTCCGCCGGCACGTAGACGACGCTCCGGTCGCCGATCGACTGCACAGCGCTGCGGGGCACGAGCGTCATGCGCGGACCGCCCGTCTCGAAGCTCACGTTCACGAACATCCCGAGCCTCAAGTCGCCGCTCACATTCGGCACCTCGATACGGACCTTCGCGGTACGCGTCGCCGGATCCACGCGCGGGTCGATGTACGCCACCCGCCCGCGGAGTTGTCGGTCGGAAGCCGACGTCACCATGACTGTTGCTGGTGAGCCGACGCGCACAGTGGCGAAGTCCTTCTCGTAGAGGTCGCCGATGACCCACACCGTCTTGAGATCCGTCACCATAAACAACTCTTGACCCGAGGGCACGACCTGACCGGGATTCACGGCACGTGCGATCACGACGCCGTCGCCCGGCGCGTGCACCGTCACCTCAGAGACGACGTGCGAAGCGTCGCGGAGCTGGGCGACCTGATCGGGGGAGAGGCCGAAGAGCAAGAGCCGCTGGCGGGCGGCGGCGACCTCCGTCGCGCGGCTCGCGTGAGTCGCGGTGACTTCTTCCAGCTCCTGGCGGCTCGCCGCGCCGAGGCCAACGAGCTTCTCCGTCCGCACCAGCTTCTGGTGATCGGCCTCCAGCATCGCCCGCATGGAAAGGTATTTCATCTGCGCCTCGGCCAACTCGATGCTGAAAATGACCGCCAGCGGCTGCCCGCTCTCGACCGGCGAGCCCAACTCGACGGACACCTGTCGCACGATGCCGCCGACGAGCGCGTTGACCTTGGTGTCGCGATACGCGTTGGACATGACCGTGCCAGGAACGGTGATGGCGGACACCGAGGCCCCGCTCCGAACGACGGCGGTCTTGATCCCCGCGCGCTCCGCTGCCTCCGGCGTGAGGGACACCTCCACCATCTGCTCGTCCGATGACGGCCCGCCGCCCTGCTGCGCTTTGCCGGGTGCCATCCCCGGCATCCCGGGCATGGCGGCGCCGCGATTGTCGCCGGCTGCAGGCCCCCCCTGCGGCGTGGTCGCCATCTTCGTCCCGCTTGCGCGATTGGACCCGCGCAGCTCACCCCACATGACGCCCACAGCCAGCACGGCGCCGAGGACGAGCATCACCAGCAGGCCCCTCACGGCCCGGCGCCCAAGCCACGGCCTCGGCGTGTGCCGGCGATCGGGTTCCCCACGCACATCCTTGTCCTGATCCATCATCCCCTCCGCTCAGCGACCTCTCGCGCCGACGGTCCGCTCAATCTCCACCGCGGCGTCATAGACCTGCTTCAGCGCGTCCGTGTAGCCGTTCTCGGTCTCGATGTAG
>QHTD01000204.1 GCA_003220675.1 Candidatus Rokuibacteriota bacterium
CGGACCGCATGAATAGCGGAGCTTCTCGTGGGCGCGCCGGGGTGATCGGATTCATCATAGCCGAGACGTCGCTCTTCGCCGTCTTCGTCGTCGCCTACCTCTTCTATCTCGGCAAGAGCGTGACCGGCCCGTCCCCGAAAGAGGTACTCGACCTGCCGGTCGTCAGCACGGTGTGCCTGCTGTCGAGCAGCGTCACCGTCGCCCTGGCCACGCGAGCACTCGCCGCCGGCCGGGTCGCCCGCGGCGGCTCGTGGCTGTTCGTCACCGTCGTCCTCGGTCTCGCGTTCCTGGGGAGCACGGCGCGGGAGTGGCGCCGGCTCATCGTGGAGCGGGGCCTCACGATCGGCACGAATCTCTTCGGGTCGACGTTCTATCCGCTCGTGGGCCTTCATGCGTCACACGTGATCCTCGGGCTCGTCATGCTGAGCCTCTGCCTCGTCTTCGCTTGCTCCGGAGCGCTCAAGGCCATCCACGCGGAGCGCGTCGAGCTCGTCTCCTGGTATTGGCACTTCGTCGACGGGGTGTGGGTCGTCGTCTTCACCGTCGTGTACGTGATCGGACGATGAGACATCCTGCGTCAACCTCGAGGCCGGCCATCGAGATCATGGCTGCGGCCATCCCGCGGGACCGGTACCAGGTGGCGTCCGACCTCGTCGCGCTCACGAAGCCGCGCGTCCTCCTCATGGTCCTCGCGACCACGCTCGTCGGGTATTCCGTGGCACTCAGCGGACCGGCGGATTACCTCCGCGTGGCCCACTTGCTCATCGGGACCCTCTTGGCCGCCGGCGGGACACTGGCGCTGAACCAGTACGTCGAGCGTGATGTCGATGCCCGGATGGAGCGCACGAAACGTCGCCCCCTGCCGGACGGCCGGCTCCAGCCGCTGGAGGCGCTGCTCTTCGCCAGCGCGCTCACGTCACTGGGTGTGGCGTATCTCGCCATCGGCGTCGGTGTCGCCGCTGCCGTCCTGACCCTGACCACCACCATCCTTTATATATGTGTGTACACGCCGCTCAAGCTGCGCACCGCGTCATGCATGCTGGTGGGCGCCGTCCCCGGTGCGCTGCCACCGGTGGCCGGCTGGGTCGCAGCGCGCGGTGACCTCGGCCTCGGCGCGGTGGTGCTGTTCGGAATCTTGTTCCTCTGGCAGCTCCCTCACACGCTCGCGATCGCATATCTCTATGCCGACGACTACGCTCGCGCGGGTGTGCGCGTGCTCCCCGTCGTCGATCCCAACGGGGCGATGTCCGAGCGTCAGATCGTATCGTCCACGTTGGGACTCGTCGCCGTGAGCCTGCTCCCGACGGTGATCGGGGTCAGCGGCATCGCGTACTTCGTGACGGCGTGCGCGCTCGGTCTTGGACTGCTCGGGGCCGGCCTCGCGCACGCGAACACTCCGTCGACCGCCTCGGCCCGACGCGTCCTGATGGCCTCGCTGCTCTATCTCCCGCTGCTCCTTGCTGTACTGGCCTTCGACAAGACATGACCGAATCGCAGGGCCCCGGCAGCGTCGTGCTTCCCGCTCCCACCGCGTGGCCGATGGTCGTCGCGCTCGGCGTCACCCTCGGATTCGCGGGGCTCGTGACCCATTTCGTCGTGAGCGCAGTGGGTGTGGCGCTCGCCCTGGTCGGCGGTGTGGGGTGGTGGCGATGCGTGCTGCCGGAGGAGCAGGAAGAGCACGTGCCGGTGCTGCCGGTGCCCGACGGGCCGCCGCCGGTAGCCCGGCCCGGGGGCGTCGAACAATTTTGGTTCGGCGACGAGCGGCATCGCGTTCGAGTTCCGGTGGAGGTTCAGCCGCTGTCCGCCGGCGTGAAAGGCGGGCTCGTCGGCGCATGCGCGATGGCCGTGTGCGCCGCGATCTACGGCATCGTCGTCCAGCGCAGCGTGTGGTATCCGCTCAATCTCCTCGCCGCCATCGCGATGCCGCGGATGGCGGAAGCCGATGCCACGACCCTGCGGGGGTTCGACGGTCTCGCGTCAGTCATCGGCCTCGTCGCGCACGGCCTGACATCGGTGCTCGTCGGCGCGCTGTACGCGGCCATCCTGCCGCTGCTTCCGCGGCGTCATCTGCTCTGGGGCGGCCTGCTCGCCCCGCTGCTGTGGAGCGGATTGCTCTGGGCCAGCCTTGGCGTCATCGATCCCGCGCTGAACGCGCGCATCGCCTGGACCTGGTTCGTCGCCTCCCAGATCGCGTTTGGCATCACGGCCGGCTATGTCGTCGCCAGCGCAACGCCGGTCGCTACCGCGCAGACGCGGCCATTCGTCGCCCGCGCCGGTGTCGAGGCGACAGGTCGAGGCGGGCGCGGGGTTTCCCCGCGACCGCCGAGCGTCGGGGGTATCGGGGGCCATTTCGGGGCCCCCGATGATAAGCGGTGACGCGATTCATCACGGCGGCCTTCGCGGCGATGCTCGCCCTGGCGGGATGTGACGCGGTGCCCGGCAGGCCGAGACCGGACGCTCGCGAGCTCGCGCCGACCGAGGTCATGGCGTTCGAGACGCTCTATGCGCGGAATTGCGCCGGGTGTCACGGCCAGACCGGGCGCTTGGGGGCGGCGCGTGCGCTCAACGATCCCGTCTATCTCGCGGTGGCGCCGCCTGAACGCGTGCGCCGGGTGATCGCCACCGGCGTGCCGGGGACGGCGCAACCCCCGTTCGCGCTGAGCGCCGGCGGCCCGCTCACGGATTCACAGATCGACGTCCTCGTTCGCGGAATCAAGGATCGCTGGCAGCGACCGGGTGCCGTCACTGGTCACCAGATTCCGCCCTATGACGGGGGACGAGCGGCGGGCGGCGATGTCGGCCGTGGTCGCGCTGTCTTCGCCAGCGCCTGCGCCCGCTGTCACGGCGACGACGGGCGGGGCGGTCCGCGAGGCGGTGGCGTCGCCGATTCGTCGTACCTCGCGCTCGTGAGCGATCAGCACCTGAGGACGACCGTCATCGCGGGGCGCTCGGATCTTGGAATGCCTGACTGGCGGGGGGACGGCGGTACCGCGCCGTTGACGCCGCAACAGGTCTCGGATGTCGTCGCCTGGCTCGTCGCGCAGCGGCGACCGGTGCCAGGGAGGCTGCCATGACGCCACCATCGCAGTCGCGAAGAGGATTCTTGTTCCGGCTCGGCATCGGCCTGAACGTACTCGGCGCCGCCCTGGTCGGCATCCCGGTCGTGGGATATATCTTCGGGCCAGCGCGCCGGCGCACCGATGGGCAGTCGTGGATCGGCCTTGGTCCGATTGGCGCGTTCCCCGCAGGCGAAACGCGGCTGGCGACGTACGAGAATCCGGTCCGCGTCCCGTGGGACGGCGCGACTGCGAAGATCGCCTGTTGGGTGCGCCACATCAAGGGTGAGCGGTTTCAGGTGTTCGCCGTGAACTGCGCGCATCTGGGATGTCCGGTGCGGTGGTTCGCCCAGTCACGCCTGTTCATGTGTCCGTGCCACGGCGGCGCGTATTACGAGGACGGCTCGCGCGCCTCCGGGCCGCCGCCGCGCGGCTTGTTCGAGTACGAATACCGCGTCCGCGATGGCGCGCTCTGGGTGCGCGGCGGACAGCTGCCGACACTCTCGAGACCGGTGTGAGCGCGCGCGGTCTCGGGCCCGTCCGTTCGACGCTCGGCTGGCTGGAGGAGCGCGCGGGTCTGGGCGGCGCCATCGCGCCTGCTCTGGATCACCCGGTTCCGCGCAGCACGGCGAGCTGGTGGTACGTCTTCGGCAGCGCAACACTTGCGCTGTTCGTGCTGCAGGTCGTCACGGGCATCTGCCTCGCCCTCGTCTACGTGCCCTCTGCCGAAGGCGCCTATCAGAGCCTGCTCTATCTGAACTTCCAGGCACCGTTCGGTTGGTTCTTACGCGCGGTGCATTTCTGGGGCTCCAACGCGATGGTTGCGGTCATGACCCTGCACATGATCCAGGTCTTTCTCTGGGGCGCCCACAAATACCCGCGCGAGCTCACGTGGATCGTCGGCGTCTTCCTGTTCCTCTGCACGCTCGGCATGGCCTTCACCGGCCAGATTCTCCGCTGGGATCAGGACGCGTACTGGGGGCTCGGCATCGGCGCCTCCATCGCGTCGCGTGCCCCGGGTGTCGGCGACGCGCTCGTCAGTCTCCTGCTCGGCGGTCCGATCATCGCGGGGCGCACGTTGTCGAGATTCTTCGCAGTCCACGTGTTTCTCGTTCCCGGGATCCTCATTGGCATGATCGGGCTCCACATCTGGCTCGTGCTTCGGATCGGCATTAACGAATGGCCGATGCCGGGCCGTGTCGTCACCCGCGAGACGTATCGACAGCGGTACGAGGAGGAAGTTCACAAGGACGGCGTGTCGTTCTTCCCGTACGCGGCGCGAAAGGACATGGTGGCCTGCGGCGTGGTCGTGCTCGCCGTGGTGCTCTGCGCGGTGCTCTTCGGACCGTTCGGCCCGCATGGCGTTCCCGATCCGACCCTCATCGATACGGCGCCGAAGCCGGATTTCTACTTTCTCGCGCTGTACGCGCTGTTCGCGCTGCTTCCGCCGTGGACGGAGACCGTCGTGATCCTGGTCGGGCCGGTGCTCGCGATTGGCGCGCTCTTTCTCGTCCCATTCATCGCCGGCACCGGGGAGAAGAGCTGGAAGCGCCGTCCCGTCGCCGTGCTCGGCGTCCTGGTGATCGTCCTCACCGTGACGACGCTGGCCGGGCTCGGCGTCGCCGTGCCGTGGTCACCGCAGATGGAGGCGTGGACCGCCGCCGCCACCCCGGTCCGCTACGTCAAGGGCCGCACGCCGCTCGAGCTGCAGGGCGCACTCGTGTTGCAGAACAAGCAGTGCCGCACCTGCCACAGCCTGGGCGGTGGGGGAGGCCGCCGCGGTCCGGCGCTGGACGGCATCGCGACGCGCCAGACCCGCGATCAGCTCATTCGTCAGGTGCTGCAGGGCGGCGGCAATATGCCCGCCTACGGCAAGAATCTGAGCCCCGCGGAAGTCAATGCGCTCGTCGCGTTCATGGGGACCCTGCGCCCATGAGCGCATGGCTGGCCGAGCCATCCGTGAGCCTCCCCGTCGTCGTGACGGCGGCCGTGTATCTCCGGGGATGGAGCCTCCTGCGCCGGCGCCTGGCGCAGCGGTTCGATGCTCGTCACGCCGTCGTGTTCATGGCCGGACTCGCCATCATGCTGTTCGCGCTCGCGTCACCGCTCGAGGCCCTCACGCGTCGCTGGCTGGCTGCCCACATGGTGCACCACCTGCTTCTGATGGTGGTCGTCGCGCCCATGGTGTGGATGGGCGCGCCCGTGATTCCGCTGCTCGTCAGCCTGCCCCGATGGCTCCGCGTCTGGGTGCTCCGCGCCGTGAGAGATCCAAGGGTGCGACGTCTGACGCGGTGGCTGCCTCACCCGGGCGTCGGCTGGATCGCGTTCACCCTCAGCTTCTGGATCTGGCACGTGCCGGCGCTCTACGACCTCGCGCTCGAGTCCGACCTCTGGCACCACGTCGAGCACGCGTGTTTCCTCGTGAGCGCGCTGCTGTTCTGGCGGCCGGTGATCCTCGCGTGGCCGGCGCGGATGAGCTGGGCGCGGTGGACGATGATTCCGTACCTGGGCCTCGCGATGTTCCAGAGCCTGCCGCTGGCCGCGATCCTGACGTTCTCCGACCGCGTGATCTACGCCGGATATTCGTCCCTCGACGACCAGGCACTGGCCGGCGTCATCATGTGGGTTCCCGGATCGCTTCCGCTTCTGCTTCCGATCCTCCGGCTGGTCGTTGAGTTGTCGTCGCCGGCGAAAGTGCCGGAACCCGTCCACGAATGACCACTATGCCTCGTGCGGTCCCGCGCGTCGTGATCGTGGGCGGAGGCTTCGGCGGTCTGGCGGCCGCAAAGGCGCTCCGCAAGACCAACGCCCAGGTGATTCTCATCGACCGGCAGAATCACCACCTGTTCCAGCCGCTGCTGTACCAGGTCGCCGTGTCGACAGCGATCGGCGACGCGTGTTCGTCGACTCGGTGGACCGCGAGGGTGTTGCCGTCGAGTACGACTATCTTATTCTCGCGACCGGCGCGAGCCACAGTTACTTCGGCCACGACGAATTCGAACAGTTTGCGCCCGGGCTCAAGAGCCTCGCCGACGCGGTCTCGATCCGAAACCGAATCCTACGAGCCTTCGAGCAGGCAGAGGCGGAGGAAGATCCGCAGAGTCACCGCGATCTGTTGACCTTCGTGCTCGTGGGCGCCGGCCCCACGGGCGTCGAGATGGCCAGCGCGCTGGCCGACCTCGTGCGCAGGGCGCTGCGATCGGAGTTTCGGCGAATCGATCCCACGTCGGCACGGATCGTCCTCATCGACATGGGGAACCGTGTGCTCGCAACGTTTGCGGAGAAATTGTCGGCGGCGGCGAGGCGTCGGCTCGAGAAGCTCGGCGTCGAGGTTCGGCTCGATCACGGTGTTGAGCATATCGACGCCGACGGTGTCATCGTGGCCGGCGAGCGCATCGCCAGCAAGACCGTGATCTGGACCGCGGGGGTGGCGCCCTCGCCAGCCGGCAAGTGGCTCAAGGCGGCGACGGATCGCGCCGGCCGCGTCCGCGTCCAGCCAGATCTCACCGTGACCGGGCATCCGGAGATCTTCGTGATCGGTGACACGGCGTCGCTCGATCGGGACGGGCATCCGCTGCCCGGCGTGGCGCAGGTCGCGATGCAGCAGGGACGCTATGCGGGGACGCTGATTCACCGACGTATCGGCGCGAAACCCGTGCCGCCTCCGTTCCGCTACTTCGACAAGGGCAACATGGCGGTGGTCGGCAAGGGCTTCGCCGTGCTGCAGAGCGGCAGGCTGGGCCTCAGCGGCTTTCTCGCATGGATGGCATGGGCTGCTGTGCATCTTGAATTCCTGGGACAATCCAGTCTCCGCGTCAGTGTCTTCGTGCAGTGGGTGTGGACGTATCTGACCGGGCAGCGGGGCTCTCGCCTGATCGTGAATCACTATGCATCGACAAAGCACGACGCGCGCTCGTGAGCACGTCGAGGAGCAGCCTGTCAGGCAGGTTCGCGCACGTCGATCTGCCCGCGCAAGTCCTTTTTCGAGGACCGAATCCCGCGGGCAGGAGCGGCCGTCTCAAGGTCTGTCGGGAAGCCGCTGGAATCTGTGTTCTCGTGTCGGAGAGGAGAGGGCGATGAGCGGATCACGATGGTGGGTCCTTGCGCTTGGCATCGCGATGGCGATCGCCGGGTGTGTCAGCGTGTCGACCACGGAGACCGTTGCAGACGGATCGGCCCTCCCCGAATCGTCCCTGTCCCCGTCCCCGACCTCCGAAGGAGCCGAAAAGGCGATAGGTGAGGAGACCGTCGTTGAGGATTACGACCCGTGGGCGCCCTTCAATACGGCGATATTCTCCTTCAACCGCAAGGTTGATCGCTACGTGTTGAAGCCGGTCGCGAAGGCGTGGGACAAGATCGTGCCAGACCCGGTGGAGCGGAGCCTCAAGAGGGCCTTCGATAACCTCAGCATGCCGCGTCGCTTGGTGAATAACCTCTTCCAGCTCAAGCTCTAAGGCGCCGGTCAAGAACTGGCTCGGTTCGGCCTCAACTCGACCCTCGGGCTCGCGGGGTTGTTCGACGTCGCCAAAGTGTTCGGTGTCGAAGCGAGCGAGGCGGACACCGGCCAGACCCTGGGCCGCTATGGCGTGAGGCCCGGGCCCTACCTGGTGTTACCGTTTCTGCCTCCTCTGACGGCCCGCGATGGAATCGGCTTCGTCGTGGATACCGCGCTCAATCCGTTCAACTACGTCATCTTCCCCTTCGCCGCCCTGGCGGGCACAGCGGTCGGGAAGCGCGTCGACGAGCGGGCGCTCAACCTCGATCTGTACGAGAACGTCGAGGAAAGCACCGTCGACCTCTACAGCGCAGTCCGGAATGGGTATCTGCAACAGCGGCAGAAGATGATCGACGATCTCCGACTGGAGATCCGCTGATGAAACCTGGCTGCCGTGCCTGCCTCGTGCTCGCGAGCGCCCTCGCCCTTGTGCTGCTGCCTGGTCGTGGCGCCACCGCCGGGCCGCCAACCGTTCAACTGCGGGAGTCCATTGATCGGGCCCTCCAGGCTCTGGCGGATCCAGACCTCCGAAAGGGCATCAGGACCCGGGAACGGCGGGCCGCCCTCCGCGGGATCGCGAACGAGGCGTTCGACTTTGAAGAGATGACGAAGCGTGCTCTGGCGCGGCACTGGCACGGACGCACGCCGGCCGAGCAGAAGGAATTCGTCCAACTGTTCGCCGACCTCATGGAGCGCTCGTACGTGTCCACGCTCGAGCTGTACGCCGGCGAGAAGATCCGCTACGCCGGCGAGTCGGTCGAGGGTGAGCAGGCGACCGTGCGCACCAAGATCGTCACCAAGCAGGGCACGGAGATTCCCGTCGACTACCGAATGCACTGGCGCGGAGACCGCTGGCTCGTCTATGACGTCGTCATCGAGGGGATCAGCCTCGTCGCCAACTACCGATCGCAATTCAATGCGATCATTCAGACGTCGACGTATCAGGAGCTCGTAGCGCGGATGAAGACGAAAGTGGTTTCGGTCGCCGAGGGCACAAAAGAGAAAGGGGCCGCGCTCAAGCCCTGAGCCGTTCAATTCATGATGAAGCGACGACACCCAGTCCGACGGCGCCGGAGCACTTGCTCACGATGCCGAGCCGGTGATTCGCGCGGCCGGGTGCCAATCGGCTGGCGGGCGATAGCCCGTTAGCATCTCCAGGTTGGCGCGCGGAATCGAATCGCGTGGACGCTTCGAAGATGCGCCTTCCCACTCAGCCACTTGGGACGTCGCGGCGCCTTCCTCGCGCTCGGCATGGCAATTGCCTCTCGACCATGGCGGACAGCAGCAATGCGCAGATCCCACGACGCGATCCTCGTTCTGAACGCCGGCTCCTCGAGCATCAAGCTGTCCGTCTTCGCCGAGCGTGTCGGTGAGCTCGCGCTTGAGTTGCGGGGGGAGGTCGAGGGTCTGTACACTGCGCCGCGCTTCCTGGCGCACGACCCAGCGGGCCGCGTCGTAGCCGAGAAGTCATGGGGCGGAACGACGCTGGGTCACGATGGCGCGGTCGACTATCTCAGTGACTTCCTGAAGCACCACCTCGCAGATCACCGGCTGGTGGCGGTCGGCCACCGGGTCGTCCACGGCGGTCTGGAGTACACGGCTCCGGTTCGGGTCGATGCCGCGACCCTCAAGGCTCT
Organism: Candidatus Rokuibacteriota bacterium; assembly: GCA_003220675.1. Lineage (GTDB taxonomy): Bacteria > Methylomirabilota > Methylomirabilia > Rokubacteriales > CSP1-6 > 20CM-2-70-11. Next base: position 9,189 of record QHTD01000204.1, read on the forward strand.
CGAGCGTTTCATCCCACTCGCGCCGCTGCACCAGCCGCATAACTTAGCGCCGATCGCACTCCTGCGCGAGCGCACGCCGGAGCTGCCACAAGTCGCCTGCTTCGACACGTCGTTCCACCGGACGAATCCAGACATCGCCCAGCGATTCGCGCTCCCGGCAGAGCTCCACGACGCCGGCGTCCAGCGTTACGGGTTCCACGGCCTGTCATACGAGTACATCGCCTCCGAGCTTCCGCGCATGGATGCGAAGGCGGCTTCGGCCAAGACGATCGTGCTGCACCTCGGCAACGGGTCGAGCATGTGCGCCATGGAGGCGGGGCGGAGCATGGCAACGACGATGGGATTCACGGCGGCCGACGGACTGCCGATGGGCACGCGCTGCGGCGCGGTGGATCCGGGCGTGATCTTGTATCTGATGGACGAGCACAAAATGGATGCTCGCGCCATTGAGCGACTGATCTACAGCGAGTCGGGGCTCCTCGGTATATCGGGCATCTCCAGCGACATGCGGACACTGCTGGCGAGCGCCGAGCCGTCAGCGAGGCTCGCGATCGACGTCTATGTGTACCGCATCGGGCGCGAGCTCGGCTCGCTCGCCGCTGCACTCGGCGGACTCGACTCGATCGTGTTCACCGGTGGAATTGGCGAGAACGCGCCGGCGATCCGCGAGCGAGTGTGCCACGACGCGGCGTGGCTCGGAATCGAGCTCGACGCGGCGGCCAACCTGCGGGGCAGGCCGCGGATCACCGCGGGCCCTAGCCGCGTGAGCGCGTGGGTGATCCCGACCAACGAGGAGCTCATGATCGCGCGCCACACGCAAGACGTGCTGGGACGCAAGTGAGAGGACTCATTTCGATGGTTACCTCGTGATGGCCAACGGCCGGCTGCGGGCGCTCGCCGGCGGAGACGCACGCTTCGGCGGGCTGTACGAGCTCCTCGGAGTCGGTCGCGACTACGACTCCGACCGCTTGGTCGTGCGGTTCGCGGTGGTGCAGCGCGAACGCATGGTCGCATGGTGAGCGCGATCGCCTTGATCGTGGCTCGGACAACGGAGGAGGGGTCATGACAGAGCTGATGACTCAGACGCGGCCGACGATGGGCGGCGATGTGGTGGCAGCCGCGCGGCTGTCGAGCGAAGAGCTGCGCAGGATCGACGCCTACTGGCGAGCGTGCACGTACCTGGCGGCCGGCATGATTTACCTCCGCGAGAACCCGCTGCTCCGGAAGCCGTTGAAGCCCGAGCACGTCAAGCAGCGGCTCCTGGGGCACTGGGGCACGAGCCCCGGCCTGAGCTTCGCCTACGTTCATCTCAATCGTCTGATCAACAAGTACGACCTCGACGCCGTCTTCCTCGCCGGCCCCGGCCACGGCGCGCCGGGTGTGCTGGCGCCGGCGTATCTCGAAGGCACGTACTCGGAGGTGTACCCGAACAAGGGCGAGGACGAAGAGGGGATGCGCGAGTTCTTCAAAGAATTCTCGTTCCCTGGCGGCATCGGCAGCCACTGCACGCCCGAGACTCCGGGCTCCATCCACGAAGGCGGCGAGCTCGGCTACAGCATTTCCCACGCGTTCGGCGTCGCCTTCGACAATCCCGATCTGCTGGTCGCGGTGGTGGTGGGCGATGGCGAAGCTGAGACGGGACCGCTGGCCACCTCCTGGCATTCCAACAAGTTCCTGAACCCGATCCGCGACGGCGCGGTGCTGCCGATTCTGCATCTCAACGGCTACAAGATCAACAACCCCACACTGCTTTCGCGAATTCCGCGGGAGGAGCTGGCGGATTTGTTCAAGGGCTACGGGTGGACGCCCTATTTCGTGGAGGGCGACGAGCCCGAGAGCATGCACCAGAAGATGGCCGCCACCCTGGAGGACTGCGTGCTGGAGATCCGGCGGATCCAGCAGGAGGCGCGCGCGAGCGGCACGGCCAGCCGCGCCCACTGGCCGATGATCGTGCTGCGCTCGCCCAAGGGCTGGACCGGCCCGAAGAGCGCGGACGGTCACAAGGTGGAGGGCTTCTGGCGGGCCCACCAGGTGCCGCTGGCAGGGATGCACGAGGATCCGGCCCACCTGAAGCAGCTCAAAGACTGGCTGCGTAGCTATCGGCCCGACGAGTTGTTCGACGACACGGGACGGCTGATCCCGGAACTGAAGGCCCTCGCTCCCAAAGGGACGCGACGCATGAGTGCGAACCCTCGCGCCAATGGAGGGCTGGTGCGTAAGGCCCTTCGCATGCCGGAC
>QHTD01000159.1 GCA_003220675.1 Candidatus Rokuibacteriota bacterium
CCATCCAGCCTCCGACGACTCCCGCGACGAGCGCGACGCCGAGAGCCACCAGCGTCTCGCCCGCGCCCGGGACGAGGGGACGGTACGCCGGGAGCGACCCGAGCCGCGCGGCCATGACCACGAAGAGCACGAGCGCGTACGCGACCGTCGCCCTGACGGGCCGACGCCGCGGGTCCACGGCGATCATGGCTGCGATCGGGATGAGGCTGATGAGCTGCGCGACGCTCGCCGTGGCGCCCGGCGGGGTGCCGTTCTTTGTCGCGACGATGTAGGCCACCGCGATCGACGACGTCGGATCCTTGGCGATCTCCTCCTGGATGAAGGACACGGGCTGGAGGACGTCGAAGCCGAGCCGCGCGATCCGCATGCCAAGGAGGCCCAGAGCGACGGTGGAGACCAGGACGAGGGCAGGCGCCCAGCGGCGTCCGGACAGACGCGCCGTCGCGAC
>QHTD01000160.1 GCA_003220675.1 Candidatus Rokuibacteriota bacterium
CCAGAGGGTCACGTCGATGCCGAAGAGACGGTGCCAGAGGTCGTCGATCGGCGCCGCGAGGACAGTGAGAGCGATGCCCCCGGCCGCCAGATGGAAGCCCCGGGTGCCCGCGAGGCCCAACACGCGCACGACGTCGTCGCCACGCCACGACGGGCGCAGCGTCATCCCTGCGAGGACGCCGAAGCTCAGCATCACCATCACCACGACGCCGGCGTAGGTCATGACGTGCGGCGGGATCCAGAAGGAGTCGCGCCCGATCACCGTGTGCCACTGGATGTCCCACTGAACGCCCCAGCTCGAGACCACCTTGGCGCCGAGGAGCCCCCACAGCGCCGCGCGCCTCCACGCGAGCGACGCGTCGGCGATGGCCGCGGTGGCCGTGGAGGCGGGGATCGCCTCGGCTCTGGTGCTCGTCGTCATGGCTCGGACTCAAGCTGCCGGTCGGACATAGGTGACCGTGTGGTGCGCCAGCAGTGTACCATCCGTGCCCACGCTCTCCGCCGCGCCGTAGACGAGAGGCCGTCCGAGCTTGAGGACCCGCGCCGTGCAGCGGAAGGCCTCCTCCTTCGCCGAGCCGAGGAAGGCCGTGGTCATCTCGGCAGTCACCGAGGGGTCAGTCGCTCCTAGCTTGGTTATGATCGCGAGCCACATGGCGACGTCGGCCGCCGCCATGAAGACCTGGCCGCTCACGATCCCGCCGGGCCGCTCGAACGCCTTCTGGAAGGGCACGTGGATCGTGCACTCTCCGTCGGCGATCGCGGCGAGGGCGAACCCGTAGGCGCGCGTGAACGGGACGTCAGCGAGCAGTGCCCGGAGCTCGGTGTCCGTGACCGCGAGCGCCATCGCCGTCACGCTCCCATCGGGCCCAGCACCTTCCGAGCCTGTTTCAGGTGGTCGATGGCGTGCAGACGCCAGCTGACGATCGCGTACGACTTCCAGTCGAGGTCCTCGACCCACGTGAGCGGTGTCGTCTTCTCCTGCGCGTCCTTCACGTTGACGACCATCACGAGCGGGGCCTTCGCGTCGGTCTTGAAATCGGGCGGGACGGCGTCGAGGGTCTTGAGGACCTCCGCGTGGACGCGTCGCAGCTCGTCGCGAAGCCAGGGCCACGGTCGCAGGAGCGGCGCCTTGGACTGGAGCCCCGCCGGGATCGGCTCGCCGGGCGGCCGCCGGCCGGCGAGGAGGCACCAGAGCTCGTCCAGCCCGGGGCGGTAGGTCTCGATCAGGTGATCCACGATCTCATGGATCGTCCACTCGCCCGGGACCGTCGCGCGCGCCGCCTGCTCCGCCGACAACGGCACCAGGAACTCGTCGAGGGCACGGACCGCGTCGGCGATCCGCTCGCGGATCACCGGGACCGGTAGCTGCGTGCCCTTCGTTCTGAAATACTCGCGCGCCCTCTCCTTCGCCTGCGCTTCGTGGTCGAGACTCATGATGCCTCCTTCCCGAGGAAGCGCGTCAGCGCGTCCTCGCAGAACTGGACTGCCGTGGCGATACCGAACGCCTTCGGGTCGAACGTGAGCTGGAGCGAGACGCCGTCCACGAGGGCGAGGATCACGGCGGCCGCCTGCAAGCGATCGACCCGGCGGAACGTTCCGGCGCGGATCCCCTGGGCGATCAGCGTGCCGATCTGCCGGCGCATCCGCTCGTAAAGGGCAGCGTTGATCGCGCGCAGCCGCCGGTCGTGCATCATCTCGCCCCAGAACTCGACGAACACGATCCAGAACTCGCGCTCCTCCACCGCCAACCGGAGGCAGGCGGTGATGAGGGCGCGCAGGCGCGTGCGGGGCTCGCGCGAACCCCGCGCCTGTGCCGTCGCGACGCGGCGGTCGAGGTCCGCCGTCACGGCGGCGAGCGCGGCCACGAGGATCGCGCGCTTGTCGGCGAAGTAGTAGTGGAGGATCCCCTGGCTCACGCCGGCCGTGCGCGCCACCTTCTTCATCGTGAGGCCTGCGTAGCCGTCGCGGGCCAGGCAGCGGATCGTGGCGCGCACGATCTGTTCCCGGCGGAGCGGGGCGACGCCGACCTTGGGGCTCACGGCCCTGTCGAGCGACGCCGGTTCGCGCGAGCTGACTGACGAAGGTTCTCGATCCTGAGGGACGCGAGCCTGGCCAAGTGAGTCAGGGCGACCTCGTCCTTCTCCGTGAAGTCGCCCTCGTACTTATCCGAGAGTTGGACCACGCCGACATTCCGACCGCCGCGCCCGATGAACGGCGCGGCGAGCCATCCCCGCATGGGGGGGTGTCGGTCTGCCGCCTTCCCGAACCCTCGCCACGCGGGGTGGCCCTCCAGCTCGGCCTGCCCAAGCCGCATCGGCCGATTCAGCTGACACACGAGTCGGTAGATACCTGAACCGTCGGGCGGCTGGTCGTACGAGCGCCATGCCGCATACTTCTCGCTGAGCGACACCGCATGGATGGCCCGTGCCCAGTCACCCCCGACGGCTAGGCTCGCGGCGGCCTGGTGCGCGCCGATGAGCTCTCGTGCCGTCTCCGTGACGAGCTGGAGCACTTCCGCCAGCGAGCGCGCGGAGTCGAGCATACGAGAACCCATCTCGATCAAGGCGCGATCACGCGATCGGCGATCGCGTGGTCCCACGCCAGGGCTGTCGTCATCGTGCGCGTGGCCTCCGGGCTGGGTTCTTGATTGGGCGACCAATTATCATCGAGACGGCCCCCACCGTCAAGCGGGCGGCGGCGGACGGAGATCCGGGGGAGGAGGCGCTCAGGCGCCGGCGCGGCGCCGCTCCGCCGCGCGCTCGGCCTCGAGCCGCTCGAGCTCGACCGCCGAGTGGTCGGCGAAGGTCATCGCCGCGGCGATCGCGCGGTGGCCCGCGCGCTCGGCGATGAGCCGGTGCATCGCCTGAGCGATGCGCCGGTAGGCGGGGTGGCCCTGGGGCGTCGTGCGCAACTCGATCACGTGCATCGCCTCGCGGGCGTTCATCTCCATGTAGAAGCGCACGCGGTAGGCCATCGCGACCGCGTACGAGGCGACCTCGGGGAGCCCGGCTACCGCGATCGCGTCGTGGAGCTCCGCCGATTCGGTGAGGACGCGCCTCCAGTCCCCCGCGGCCCCTGCCTCGGCGACCGTCTCGGGCATCACCGAGCCGTGGCGCGGCGTGAGGCGCTGCCACTCGAGGGTGAGCAGGCGGTGGCGCTGCAGGTCGCGGAACGCTCCGTAGTCGCCCAGGATGTCGAAGCGGTACGACGTCCGCTCGAAGGCGCGCCCGGGTCGGTGGCGCCGATTGAGCCGCTCGCCCACGTACGCGTCGAGAACCGCCCGCCGCTCCGCGTGCGTCATCTTGCGGGCGCGGTCGAGCAGCTCGTCGTCGGGCAGCGTCGAGGCCGCATAGAGGGCCGCGGCCACGACCTTCACCTCGCCGTCGGGATCGAAGTCGGTTAGCGTGACCTCCTCGCGCGGCTCCGGCGCGGCGGCGTCCAACAGTCGCGCCGCGACGTCGTCCGTCGCCGTGCGCGTCGCGGCGAGATAGCGCGACCACGCGCCGCCGCGCTCGGGCAGGTCCACGCGCTTGAGGAACGCCGGGATCACCTTGCGCAGCTCGGCCAGCATCGGGTCGGCGTACCAGCGGACCTCGGCGAGGGGATGGGCGCGCATCCGCAGCAGGAGCTGCTCGTACGCCTGGCCCGTGCCGTAGATCCCGACGTTGGAGACCGTCGCCGCCGGCAGCATGCCGCGCAGCGTGTCGAGCGCCTTCGCACGGATGGTCATGCGATAGACACTCTCCGACTCCGCGGGGTCCCGAGGGTACTTGGTCTCGTACAGGGCGCGCATCCGCGGGAGCCACTCGCGGTAGGTGTCGAACGCACGGTCGAGCGAGCGCACGTACCGCTCGCGGAGCGGGCCGTCGAGCTCGTCGGGGACGTGGTAGCGGTAACGACCGCCGGGGCGGTCGTCGTACGGGATGTAGCGCGTGGACTGCTCGAGGTAGGCCATGAGGCGTCCCCACTCGAGCACCTTGGTCAGGATGTTGGATGCGCCCTCGCACGCCAGGTGGACGCCGCCGAGCTGCGCGACGGAATCGTCGCCGTACTCGAAGAAGACGCGCTCGTAGAGCTGCTCGGCGCGCTTCGTCCCAGCGTCGCCGAGCTCGACGTCGTCGCGGTGCCCAGCAGCCTTCTCCCGCTGTTCCGGCGTCAGGAACTCGTCGAGGAACAGCCGGCGCAGCGACTTCGGCGAGCGCGAGTAGCGTGCGAAGAGCGCGCCCTTCACGACCTCCGGCAGGTTGACGAGCGCGAAGACGGGACCGTCGAGGGTGGTGAAGTACGGGGCGAGGGCGGCGCGCTCGTCCGGTGTGAACTCGTCGGCCATCTCGACAGTGATGTTAGCACCCCAGACGTAAGGCCCTCATCCCTTCCGCATGTAGGCAGGAGCCTCGTTCGTGAGAAAGTCCTCGCGCGGCGGCGAGAAGACGTCCACGACCTCGCTGTCCTCCGGGAACCACGCCTCGTGCTCGACGCCGCTCGGAATGACGCCGACGTCGCCCGGCCCGCACGTCCGCTTCTCGTTGCCGAGGCGGAACTCCATCTTCCCCGAGATCATCCAGAAGATCTGCTCGTGCGGATGCTTGTGGGCGGCGGCGTGGGCACCCGCCGTCATGGACCACCAGACGACCATCTCCTTGTCGCCGACGAGCACGCGGCGCGTGATCCTGTCGGTGATCTTCTCCTCGGGCAGATGCTTGAGCGCGTAGAAACCCTTCATGCTCGGCATCGGGCGCCTCCCTTGGTATCGTGGGCCCAACGTAATCGCCCGCTCTCCCGGATGTCAAGTCACGCGCCGCCTCCACCGTCTCAGCGCGCCCTGGAGCTCGTCTCGAGCCGGCACCCGAGGTCATCTGGGCATGCGCTCGCGGGCAAGGCACCCGGGTGAGGGTCACGGACAACCGCGCCCTCCGCCTCATGAGGAGGCTGGCGGCGAGCCTGTCGTGGCCCGTGCCGAGGACCCCCCTTGAATATCGGGAGCGAGAGTCATACGATCAGCCGCGCGTGTCGGGTGGCAGTTCCCTGTGCCTCTCACCGTCGAAAGGAGTAGGTCGCTATGAGGTTCACGTGCTCGCTCGCCGCCGCCTTCCTCGTCTTCGCCTCAACCTCCGTGGCGCTCGCCCAAAGCGACTGTAGCAAGATCGTCCCGCCCTCGCCCTGGGGGCCCAACGATCAGACCGGCGCGACCAACCGCATCACGCCGGCGGTCACGAAGGCGGCCGCGGCCGAGATCCAGGAGGGGCAGGTCGTTCCGATGTCGTATCCCCTGACGGACGGCATCCCACTCTTCGGGACGCGCTTCACGAAGAGCATCCTGACGGCGACCTCCCTCGCCCCGGGTGCCGCGTTCGGCGAGAACCAGCTCACGTACATGGAAGACACGTGGCTCAGTCAGAGTCACGTCGGCACCCACCTTGACGGGCTCGGGCACATCGGGCGCAAGGACTGCTACTTCAACCAGATCCCGATGGGCAAGTTCATCAACCAGAACAACATGACCAAGCTCGGCCTCGAGCACATCAAGACGTTCGCGACCCGCGGCGTCCTCGTCGACATGGTCAAGGTGTTCAAGGCGGCCGGGAAGTTCAAGGGCAACAGCGCGTGCAAGCGGGAGTGCCTCGACAAGGGGACGGTGATCACCGGGGCGGACATCCAGGCCGGCCTCAAGATGTACAACGTCACGCTGCGCGAGGGCGACGTCCTGATCCTGCACACGGGTTGGGGCAACCTCTTCGAGCAGTTCCCGGCCCAGAACGCAACGTACAACAGTGGCGAGCCTGGGATTGGCAAGGACGCCGCGCACTGGCTCGTGGGACAGAAGATCGTGGCCGTCGGCGCCGACACGTGGGCCGTCGAGGTGATCCCCGGTGAGGATCCGAAGGAGGCGTTCATCGTCCACAACATCCTGATCACGGATGCCGGCATCCACATCCTCGAGAACGTGCGCACCGATCTCATGGCCGCCGAGGCGGATCGGACCCGCCGGGCGACCTTCTTCTTCGGCATGACCGTGCCGAAGGCCGTCGGCCTCACGGGCAACTTCGTCGGCATCGAAGGCATTCGCTAGGCGACCGCGCCCTTGCTCACGGCTGTCACGCCGCCGGCGCCCCCGCGAGGGCGCCGGCGGTTTGCTTTCGCACCCGCGCTGCTCGCGCTGCTCGCGGCCTCGGCGAGCGTCGGGCTGACGGCGTCCGACGCGCTGGAACGACGGTACACCATCGCGTTCGCAAACCTCACGGACGAGCCCGGCGTGACGCTCGAGGGGACCGGGTTCACGGGCCGCGAGGTGCGTGACAGCTTCGTCCTCGCCGCGCGGCTCCTCCCCGTGGACCTCGTCCTCTACGACAACCGTCGCGACCCGAGGACGGCGCTCGCCAACGCCGCCGACGCGATCCGCCGGAAGGTCGACCTCTACATCCAGTACCATCACGACGCCACGACGAACGCGGAGGTCGGCGTACGGCTCCACGCGGCCAACATTCCTGTGCTGGCGATCACCTTCCCCGTGCCCGATGCGCCGCTCTACACCGCGGACAACCGGGCAGCGGGCCGGATCGCCGGCGAGGCGCTCGGCGAGTTCGGGGCGCGCGCATGGCGAAACCAGCCGCTCCTCGCAATCATAGTCGGCAACGTCGGCGCGCGCGACGACCGCGTGCCCGAGCGTGTCCAGGGGGCCGTCGACGGTCTCAAACGCCAGCATCCGGCCATCCGGGTTGTCACGGTCGATTCGCAGGGCAATCCCGCGCGCGTCGGCGAGCTCATCGGCCGGCTCGTGGCGAGCCAGCCAGGCAAGAAGCTCCTCATCGCTGCCCTGGACGACGCGTCGGCGCTGGCTGCCAAGAGCGCCCTCGAGGCGGCGGGTCGGCTGTCCGACGGCGCGATCGTCAGCCACGGAGCCGACCGCTCGATCCACGGGGGAGTGAGCGAGCGCAAGGAGATCGATCCGAGCAATCGCGGCAGCATCGTGATCGGCTCGGTCGCGTTCTACCTGGACCGGTACGGCTACGACGTCCTCCCCCTCGCCGTGCGCATGCTTCGTGGTGAGCCGATCCCACCCCGGACCGTCACCCGCCACAAGCTGATCACGGCGGCGGATGTTTTCGTCGAGTACCCGCCGTACGACATGAATTGAGGTGCAGGGCCGTCTAGCGCGCGCGCGCCGGAGGCACGAGGAAGATGCCCTCGACGCCCCCGCCGGAGGCGCTCGGCGCCGTGGCGAAGGTCGCGCCGCCCGAGGGGCTCAGCGCGAGCGCTGGATAGAGCCCGAACGACGACAGCGTGCCGCCCCCCGGCAGCGCGTCGCCGACCGCGGCGATGCGCGCGAGATCCGTCGCGGTCGAGACGAAGGCTGCCACCTCGGCCACGCCCCGATCGACGGATGCCGTGAAGCCGACCGCGCCGCCAGCGCTCAGGGCCGGCCAGAGCCCGAAGTGGGAGAAGACACCGCCGCCGGGCGCGGCGTCGCCGATCGCCACGACCTTACGCGGGCGCCCGCCCTCGACCACGAACACCGCCTGGGCTATCGGCGCCTCTTTGAGCGCGGCCGTGAACGCCACCGCGCCCGCGCCGTTTAGGGCGACGCGCTCGGAGAATTTCGCGAAGATCCCCCCGATCGGCGTCTCGTCGCCGGCGCCGACGAGCATCCGGATCCTGCCAGCGCTCGCGACGAACACGCCGCCGGGCACCGCGCGTCCCTCGACGACGGCGGCGAACGCCACCGCGCCGGCCGCGTTGAGCGCTGGCACCCCGAAGCCCGCGAAGGCGCCGCCCGCGGGCGCCGGATCGCCCTGAGCGACGATCTTGCTGCGGGTGGCGCCCGACGAGAGATAGATCGCCTCGACGGTCTCGCGTCCGCGCCGCACGGTCGCGAGAAACGCGACGTCGCCCCGGTCGTTCAGCGCCGGGGCATCGAGGTTGGCGAAGGTGCCCGACGCGATTCCCGGCGCTGCGCCCCCGACGACGGCCACCGCCCTGAGGCGCCGCCCCGTGGTCGCAAAGATCCCCTCCACGGTCTTCCCCCCCGACACCGCCGCCGCGAACGCGACGTCGCCGGCCTCGTTAAGCGCAGGGATCGGGTGCCGGCCGAATCCCGAGAAGGTGCCGCCTCCCGGCGCCGCGTCGCCCTGGGCCGCGATCGTGTCGATGCGTCGACCCGTCGCGCGGAAGTAGCCCTCGCTGGTGCGGCCCCGAAGAATCGTCGCGAAGAACGCCACGTGTCCGTGGGAGTTGACCGGGGCCACGACCGGCAGGACCTCGATGCTGAAGCGCTCGAAGACGCCGCCCCCTGGCGCCGGCTGGCCGGCGACCACGACGCGCTGGAGGATCCAGGACTCGGCGGCCACGCTGCGGGGGACGCCGACCGCGGCGACAAGCGCCAGCAGCGCGGAGAGTCGACGCGCATGCATCTCGTGAGACTATAGCGGCCGTGGCGCGGCGATCACAACTCCCGGGGTCGAGGCCGACGCGGATCGGACGGCGCGTCGTGGTCGGATCGGTGCTCTCGCTCGTGCTGACGGGCGCAGTCGAGCCCGCCGCCGAGCGGGCGGAGCTGACGGGCGCCTGCTACTGCCGGGCCGCGGGAGAGCTCACGTGTGCCGCCGGTCTGACCGAGCGCGACTGCCGGCGACGCTGCGCGGAGGACCTGTGCGACGACTGGTTCTGGCTCGATCGTCGTCCTTGCTGGAACTGGGGCTACGGCGGGTAGTCGGAGGCGCCCGGGCCGTCACGCCCCGTCTCGCGCGCGCCGCCATGTTCGCCGCCGCCCTGGTCGGTGTAGCGCTGGTGCCGCGGCCCGGCGAGGCGCAGCTGCGTGTCGTCGCCACGCTGCCAGACCTCTACGTGCTGACGCGCGCGGTGGCTGGCGACGCGGCGACCGTGGACGTCGTCGCCCGCTTCGGCCAGAACCCCCACGACATGGAGGTGAGGCCCAGCCACATGCTCCTCGTCCGGCGCGCGGACGTGCTCGTACGCAACGGCCTTGAGGAGGACGCCTGGATCGACGTCATCGCGCGTGGGAGCAACAATCCGAAGGCTCAACGCGGCTCGCCCAACGTCATCGAGGCCTCGCAAGGCGTCGAGATCCTCAAGGTGCCAACCGGGCGCGTCGACCGCTCGATGGGTGACGTCCATCCGTCCGGGAACCCCCACTACACCCTCGACCCCGCTAACCTGCCGATCGTGACCCGCAACATCGCCGCTGGGCTCGCCCGCGTGGCGCCCGAGCACGCCCGCGTCTTCGAGGCGAATCGCGACGCCTTCCTCGAGAAGGTCGCCGCCGCCGATCAGCGGTGGAAAGCTCTGTTGGCGCCCTTTCGAGGTGCGCGCATCGTGAGCCATCACGACAGCTGGCCGTACCTGTACAGGGCCTTTGGCTTCGTCGAGGGTGGCATCATCGAGGACCGGCCCGGCATCCCGCCTTCCCCGCAGCATCTCGCCGCGCTCATCCGCCGGATGCGGGAAGCGCAGGTCAAGGTCATCCTGCTCGAGAGCTGGTATCCGCCCGATATCGCGAATCTCGTCGCCCGCGAGACCGGCGCAAAGGTGCTCGTCGTGCCGCAGACGCCCGGTGCGATCAATGGCACCGACGACTACGTCGCGCACCTCGACTACATCGTCACCGCGATCGCCCACACGCTTTCGTGACGACCGTTCACCCCTTCCGCCGATCCTCGGGGACTCGACTCGTGCCCCCGAAGGGCGAGGAGGCGTCATGGCGCGGCTGAAGATCGGCTTCATCCCGATCGAGGGCGGCCACTACTACCGCGAGTCGCTCGCGGAGGTCACGCGCGCCGAGGAGCTCGGCTTCGACTCGGTGTGGATGGAGGAGCACCACTCCGTGACGAACCACTACTGGCCGTCACCGCTGACCGTGCTCGCAGGGTTCGCGACACGGACGTCCCGCGTGACGCTCGGCACCGACATCCTCGTCGCGGCCTTCCACCATCCCGTCCGCCTCGCCGAGGACGTCGCGCTGCTCGACGTCATGTCGGACGGCCGCGTCACGCTCGGCATCGCCATCGGCTACAAGCCGGACGAGTTCGCGCTCTACGGCGTCGAGCTCGAGAAGCGGGGCGCCAGGTTCGAGGAGCAGCTCGCGATCATGAAGGGGCTCTGGACGGAAGGGCGGGTGAGCTTCCAGGGCCGTTACTACACGGTCGAGGGGCGCCTGGAGCCGAAGCCCGTGCAGCAGCCGCACCCGCCCGTCTGGATCGGCGGCTGGGGTGAGCTCACGCTCAAGCGCGCCGCAACACTCGGGGACAACTGGATCCCGGGCCCGACCGCCGACCTCAAGCGCCTCCTCGAGGGCAAGCGCCGATTCCTCGACAACCGCCGCGCGGCCGGGCGGACGGCGCCGATCAACGATTGGCCGCTGACCCGCGACGTCATCATCGCGGACACGGACACGAAGGCGCGCGAGCTCGCCGAGCGGCACATCATGGTCGCCTACCGCAAGGAGTACGCCGGCGGCTGGCGCCACCCGTTCATCGACGCGTCCATCGCGACCGATCTGGACAGGCTCATGGAGGACCGCTTCATCATCGGCGGGCCCGAGGCGTGCGTCGCCAAGATCCACCGCTTCGTCGAGGCGTACGGCATGACCCACCTGATCTGCCGCACATTCTTCCCCGGGATGGAGCATGCCCACATCATGCGTGAGCTCGACCTGATCGCCCGTGAGGTGATGCCGGCGTTTCGCTGAGTCGGCCCGCTGAGTCAGCCCGACTTTTCTCTTCGAGTGTCGCGCAGCTTGAGTGTCGCGTAAGTATTTGATATACTAGGCGCTTGCGGGCTCTTCTTCGAAGAATTGGAGTGATCGAGTGATTCGGCAAGCAGCCTGGAGGCTCGACAGGTCGTACCAGTGGAACTACGGCCACGCCCCGGCCCTTCCCCGCGTCCGGCGACTCCCGGTGGGGCCGGGCGGTCGGCTCTTCGACCACGCCCTCAACTCGCCCCTCGGCATCGCATCGGGTCCGCTGCTCAACTCCAAGTGGGTCGAAGCCTACGCCCGCCTCGGCTACGACATCCTGACGTACGCGACTGTCCGCTCCGCGTATCGCCCCGCGCGGAGTCTCCCGAATATCCGCTGCGTGGAGAACAAAGAGCTGGCCGCCGTCGTCACCCGACGCCTCCGGCCGGGCGTCTGCCCCACCCTCGCCGTGTCGCTCGGGGAGCCCTCGACCGAGCCGGACGTTTGGCGTAAGGACGTCCGCCGCGCGAAGGAGCGGATCGGGCCGGGCCAGATGCTGATCGTGAGCGTCACCGGCACGCCGGAGCCCGGGCGCGACGCCGAGGCCCTCATCGCCGACTACGCGCGCTGCGCGGCGTGGGCGGTCGAGAGCGGTGCGGACGCCGTCGAGCTGCACCTGGCGACGCCCGACCCGTTTACCGAAAAGCCGCAGATGATCTACGAGAACGTCCTGCTCGCCGCGCAGATCCTCTACCGTGTGCGAACGACCGTCGCGCCGCCCGTGCTGGTCAAGCTCGGCGTCTTCAGGAACCCGCGCGCGCTGCACGAGACGGCGACGAAGCTCGCGCCGTGGACCAACGGTTTCGTCCTGGTCCACGGCGTCCATCGCCGCGTCGTGGACGAGCGGGGCAACCCCGCGTTCGAGGGGTCGGGACGTGAGTACGCGAACGTCGTCGGGGCCGATATCTTCCCGATCGCGTCGCGCCAGATGGAGGAGATGCTCGCCTGGCGCCGGGCCGGGGCGTGGGACCGCGCCCTGCTCGCCGTCGGCGGGATTTCGACCGTCGAGCGCGCCCAGTATCTCCTGCGGGAGGGCGTGGACGCGGCGCTCGTCGGCACCGCGGCGCTGTTCGACCCGCTCCTTGCCATCCGGTTTCGCCAGATTCGCGCAGCGGCCGTCGCGTAGATCCTCGGAGGGGGGCTTCGCCCCCCTTCCGAAGCCTCCCCCCGAGATCGATTGCGCGGGCAAAGCCCGCGCTCGAACGGAGCTTACTCCAACGCGCTTGTTGCGGGGGCGAAGCCCGCGCTCGAACCGCGGTGAGCCCGATGCGCCGGCAGAGCCGGCGCTCGAACAGCGATTTTTCTGGACCGCGCCTGGCCGGGGCTAGGCGGCCCCCGCGAGCCGCTGGTGAATCTGCAGCGCGAGCGCGCCGAAGTCGGGGCTGGCCCGGGTCTCGACCGTCCGCGGGCGCGGGAGCGGGACCGGAACGATCGCGGCGACGCGTCCCGGCCGCGGCGTCAGCACGACGACCCGATCGGCGAGGAAGACCGCCTCAGGGATCGAGTGGGTGACGAAGACGATGGTCTTCCGCGTCCGGCTCCCCTCGCCCCACACGCGTAGCAATTCCAGATTGAGCTCGTCGCGCGTCATCGCGTCGAGTGCGCCGAAGGGCTCGTCCATCAGGAGCAGCGGTGGATCGAGGAGCAGCGCGCGGCAGAGCGCGGCGCGCTGCTGCATGCCGCCCGACAGCTCGCGCGGCAGCTTGTCGGCGAAGTCGCCGAGGCCGACGAGCCTCAGGAACTCGTGCGCGCGGGCGCGGAACTGCCCGGGGTCGAGCCCTGCGAGCTCGGCGGCGAGGAGGACGTTCTCGACGACCCGCCGCCACTTCAGCAGGACGGGCGCCTGGAAGACCATGCCGACGGCCGGGATGGGCCCGCCCACCGCGCGACCGTCCACCGCGACGCGGCCCGTCGTCGCCGGGCGGAGGCCGGCGATGATCCTGAGGAGCGTCGACTTGCCGCAGCCGGACGGCCCGACCAGCGCGACGAGCTCGCCTCCTTCGACCCTGAACGAGATGGACCGCAGCGCCTCGACCTCGCCCGACGCCGCCCGGTACGTCATCCCGACGCCGTCGAGAACGATCAACGCCTGGGTGGCTCGATCTTCGTCAAGAACTCGTTGGTGAAGACCTCGTCGCAGCCGACCCTGCGTGGCATGTCGGGCATGTAGGTGTTGATGAGCTCGACCGTGGCGCACATCTTGCCGCGGTCCATCCAGCCGATCCCGTTCGTCGCGTACCGGTCGGTCTTCATCAGCTCGAGCCCGAGCATCATGTTCGGCTCGATCAGCGCGAGATCGATCTCGGGCACGCGCTTCTTGAAGACCTCGAGCGCCGCCTTCGGGTTGCCCATGACGTCCCGCCAGCCCAGGTAGGACGCGGTGACGAAATCGCGCAGGACCTTCGGGCGCTCGTTGAGCGTCTTCTCGCTCGCGATGATCGACATCGAGTAGGTGTCGAAGCCGTGCTTGTACCACGGCATGCTGGCGACGTGCTCTCGGCCGAGCGCCTTCTCGTAGAACGGCAGGCCGGTCAGATAGTCGGCGACGACGTCGGCGCGCTTCTCGGCGAGCGTCACGAACTTGGCGGCGGGCTCGATGTTCACCCACGTGACCTTGGACGCGTCGATCCCGTGGAGCTTTGCGAACGCCGGGAAGAGCTGGCGCTGGGCGTCGCCGGGCGGCGCGGCGAGCGTCTTGCCCTCGAGGTCCTTCGGCGTCACGATGCCGCTCGACTTCCACATCCACATGTTGAGCGGGGTGTTGTCGAAGACGGCGCCCACGATCTTCACCCTGGCGCCCTGCGCGACTCTCGGGATGACGACGGCGGCGTCGGCCAGACCGATGTCGGCGCGGCCGGTGTCCACCTTGGCGATCGAGTCGCCGGAGCCCTTTGAGTTCTGGAGCTCGACGTCGAGGCCCCGCGCGCGGTAGTAGCCCTTCTCGAGCGCGACCCAGTACGCGGCGTGGTCGCCCACGGCGAACCAGTTCAGGGCGAAGGTGACTCGCTGCGTCGACTGCGCGCCGGGCACCCCGAGCGTCGCCGCCAGGATCAGGAACGTCACGAGCGTCGCGAGCGCCACGCGTCTCATCGTGTCCCCCTCACGTCGTATCCGCCCAGGGGGCCCACCAGCGCGTGGCCAGCCCGACCGCGCCGTAGAGCGTCAATCCGATGATCGAGATCCAGCCGAGCGCCGCGAACGCGACGGGCGTGTTCAGGTTCGTCTGGGCAGTCACGATGACCATGCCGAGGCCGGCCTGGGAGGCGACGAACTCGCCGACGATGGCCCCGACGACGGCCGCCGTCGCCGTGATCTTGAGCGCGGAGAGCACGTACGGCAGCGCGTTCGGCAGCCGGATCTTCACGAAGACCTTCCACTTCGGCGCCCCGAAGACGCGGCCGAGGTCGAGCAGCTCCTCGTCGATCTGCGTGAGGCCGACGGCGGTGTTGATCACGACGGGGAAGAAGCCGATCAGCGCCGCGATGAGCACGTTGGGCACGACGCCGTACCCGAGCCAGAGCAGGAAGAGCGGCGCGACCGCGACCTTTGGGAGCGTGTTGACCACCACGAGGAACGGCACGAGCGCGCGTGCCGTCGTCTCCGACCACGCGATCGCCACGCCGAGCGCCACGCCGCCGAGGCCGGCGAGCGCGAAGCCGCCGAGGATCTCGAGCGTGGTGATCCAGATGTGCGCGTGCCAGGGGATCGAGAAGTTCAGCGCGGCGCGGACGACCGCGATGGGACCGGGGAGCAAGTACTCGCGGATCCGGAGGAGCGGCGGCACGACCTGCCAGATCAGGAGCAGCGCGCCGAACAGCGCGAGTGAGGGGACGTAGCGCCGAAGGGCTCCGACCGTCACGGCGCGCCCATGATAGCGCGCGGCCCGTATGCTACGCTACGGCCCGTGCGCTGGCTGATCGTCCTCCCGTTCGAGCGCCCGGGCCTCATGGGCATGGATTTCGCCGACGAGCTCAGGGCGCTCGGCCGCGAGGTGCGCACGTTCGGGTACCGCAAGAACAATCCGCTCTACAAGAACCGGTCCACGAAGGCCGCCTACCAGCTCTGGATCCTGCACCGCCTCGAGCGCGCCTGCCTCGCGTGGCGTCCGGGCGTCGTCCTCGTGATCAAGGGCGGGCCGATCACCCCCGGTCTGATCGGGCGCGTGAAGGGAAGGCTCGACACCGTGTTCGTGAACTTCTTTCCCGACAACCCGCTCTGGATGATGCCCGTCGAGGCGATCGAGGCCTACGATCTCTTCTTCACGAAGGAGCGCTACGCGATGCAGAGCCTGCGGCAGGTCGGGCTCCGGAACCTCGCGTACCTGCCCATGTACTGCGTCCCCGCCGCGCACCATCCCGTGACGCCGACCGAGGAGGAATTGCAGCGCTGGGGCGCGCCGGTCTCCTTTGTGGGCAACTGCTACCCCTATCGCGAGCGGTTCGTGCGCGAGCTCCGCGAGTACCCGCTGCGCGTATGGGGCGGCGGCTGGGCGCGCGTGCAGGACCACGCGGTCCGCGCGATCGCGGGGCCGCCCGTGTTCGGCCGCGAGAAGCTCCTGGTCTACTCGGCGTCCACCGTCTCCCTCAACCACCATCATCCGATGAACGACATCGTCGGCGTGAACACGCGCACCTTCGAGCTCGCGGCGGCCGGCGCCTGTCAGCTCGTGGATCTCAAGGACGACCTGCGCGATCTCTTCAAGCCGGGCGAGGAGGTCGTCACCTACCGTGACCTCGTGGAGCTCAGAAAGCAGCTCGACTTCTACCTGGCGCGTCCAGGCGAGGCGCGCGCGATCGGCGAGAACGCCCGTCGGCGCGCCCTCGCCGAGCACACGCTACGCCATCGCGTCGAGGAGATGATCGCGACGCTTGGCGAGCGGCTCGGGAGGCGGGCGTGACCGACTCGCTCGCCCGGCGCCTCACCTGCATCGACTGCGGCGCCGCGCATCCCCTCGCCTACCTGCTCCAGTGCGAGCGGTGCCACGGCCTCCTCGAGCTCACCTACGACCTCGACCGCCTGCGGCGCGACGGGCCCGCGATCTTCACGGGAACCGGGCTCTGGCGCTACGCGCCTGTCCTCCCGATCGCCGACCCCGCGCATCGGGTGACCCTCGGCGAGGGCGGGACGCCGCTCCTCGACTGCCCGCGCCTGGCCAGGGACCTCGGCGTGCGCCGGGTGCTCGTGAAGTTCGACGGCTCCAACCCGACGGGCACGGTGAAGGACCGCTCGTCCGCCACCGCCGTCGGCGCCGCCCTTCAGTTCGGCTATCGCGCGACGTCCGTCGTCAGCTCGGGCAACGCGGGCTCGTCGATCGCCGCCTACGCGGCCCGCGCCGGCCTGCGCTCGCTGATCTTCGCCTACGAGCGCGCCTCGGCACCGAAGCTCCTGCACATGGCGGCGACGACTGCGGACCTCATCATCTACAAGGGTGTGTACGACGACCTGATCACGCTCTGGGACCGGCTCGTCGAGGAGAAGCTCTTCTTCGACTGCGGCGCCTCGCGCAACGCCTACAAGCAGGAGGGCAAGAAGACGCTGGCCTACGAGATCGCCGAGCAGACCGCCTGGGTACCGCCCGATGTCATCGTCGCTCCGGTCGCGGTCGGCGAGACGTTCATCGCCATGCTGCGCGGCTTTCGCGAGATGCGCGAGGCTGGCTGGATCCCTCGCGTGCCGCGCATGGTCGCGGCCCAGGCGACACGGGCGAACGCGATCGCGCGGGCGTTCCGCGAGGGGACCGCGATCACGCCGCTCAAGATCGGCTACACCGTGGCCGAGGGGCTCGCCGCCGGGAACCCCGGCAAGAAGGGCGACTGGGTGCTCCGTCTCCTGCGCGAGGAGAAAGGGCTCGCCGGCGACGCGGAGGACGAGGAGATCCTGGACGCGCAGCGCCGGCTCGCGCGCACCGAGGGCGTCTGGGCAGGGCCCACGGGCGTCGCGACCCTCGCCGTGCTGATCCGCCTGCTCGCGCGACGCCAGCTCGAGCCCGCGCAGACGATCTGCGTCATCATCAGCGAGACGGGGCTCAAGACCGAGGCGGAGGTGCCGAGCCGCGTGGGCGCCGCGTTCGACTACGACTCGCTCAGGCGCCTCGTCACCGAGCGTCTCCCGGCCAAGTAATCCCGGCGTCGGTCGATGCCACTCCCCCGACGCTTCTATCGGCGCCCGGCGCGCGCCGTCGCAC
Organism: Candidatus Rokuibacteriota bacterium; assembly: GCA_003220675.1. Classification (GTDB taxonomy): domain Bacteria; phylum Methylomirabilota; class Methylomirabilia; order Rokubacteriales; family CSP1-6; genus 20CM-2-70-11. The sequence goes on from QHTD01000160.1 coordinate 16,934, forward strand.
GCGACCTCCTCGGCTGTGTCCTCGCCTCGCGCCGCGGCTCCACCATCACCGCGGGGAGGATCGTGGAGACCGAGGCGTATCTCGGCCCCGAGGATGCCGCCTCACACGCCGCGTTCAGGCCCGGCAGCCGCGCGCTCTTCTACGGCGAGGGCGGGTTCGCCTACATCTACCTGAACTACGGGATCCACTGCTGTCTGAACGCGATCGCGGGACGAGCGGGCCGTCCCGGGTGCGTGCTGATCCGGGCGCTGGAGCCCACGCTCGGCCTC
>QHTD01000134.1 GCA_003220675.1 Candidatus Rokuibacteriota bacterium
CGGGCCTCCTCAAGCTGGCGGAGGCTGCAGCAAGTGGTTGGCGCGATTCCGCTAGCGCCAGCACCACCTTCGACTTGGCGGAGCATTCAAGAAGCTATCGGCGCAGTCCCGAGAGTTTCGCGTCCCTCGGTTGAACCGGCCGCCCAGCCGGCACCGCAGACAAGGCCCTGACAAGTTTCCGGCACGACATCACGAAGCGATACGCAGTGCCCCTTCCCGGTGCCCCCGGGTCATCCGCACGAGGCCGCGCCTCCTGCTGAGCTTCACCACCGAGACTCGCGTCAGTCCCGCTAGTCCAGGCGGAAGACCGTCCGCGTCGGACGCACGAAGCGGAGCGCCAGCACGAGGACGGCCAGGACGACGGCCATGTAGATCACGGCCATGGCGTCCACCGAGTAGATGGGGCGCATGCCGGCGGCGAAGACCGCGTAGTAGAGCGCGACGACGAGCGTCTGCGAGCCCGCGCCTCAAGAGGAGGAAGGTCAACTCGAAGTTCGCCACCGTGTTGACGAGGACCAGGAGTCCCGTCCGGCGTCCGCGCGGGCCTCAGACCGCGCCGGTGGCGTCGAAGGCGGCGCGGATGTGGCGGAGGTCGGTGGTGCCATCGTCACGTACGGTGACGGTGAGGACGTCGAAGCGGCAGGAGACCTCGCCGAGACGCTTCCACTTGAGGTAGTGCTGGGCGAGGCGGATGAGGCGCCGCCTCTTCCGCCACTCGACCGCGGCCGCTGGGGCGTCGCCCCAGCGCGCCTGGCGGCACTTCACCTCGACGAACACCCAGACGCGACCGTCGCGGCAGACGAGGTCGAGCTCGCCGTGTGAGAACCTCACGTTGCGCTCGACGACGGTGAGGCCGGCGCGCTCGAGGAAGGCGGCGGCAGCCTCCTCCGCCTGCCGGCCCAGCGAGTGGCGGGGATCGGGCATGCTCGCGAATACCACGGACGCGAGCTCCAAGGGAATGTCGAGAAAAGCTGACGCCCGGCGGGGCGCTAAGAGTCGCGTTCGGCGCGCCGAGGTCGCTTCACGGCCTCGAGTTCCGCCTGTACGCGCGCCACTTCCTCGCCCTGCGTCAGCTTCGCGTACCGGGCTGCCGCCGCGCTCGAGTGGTTACCGACATTCACGCGCGGGACCGTGAAGAGGCGCGTGAGCGGGCCGCCGCAGGCCGCGCACGTCGCCGACGGCGATTCGTCGACGCGGTGGCGAAGCTCCACCACGGCGCTGCACGCCTCGCAGGCGTAGTCGTAGGCAGGCACGTTGTGGCCTACTGCGCCTTTGCGGGCGCGCTGGGGTCAGTGGTTGCCCATGGACTGAAGCGGCGGCGTGGCGCCGACGGCGGTGTGAAGACGCGCTCGAGCGCGCCGCCGCAGGCCGTGCAACGACTGGGCGGCGGCTCGGCGATGGCGTGGCGGACTTCCGTCCGCGACCCGCAGGCGTGGCACGCGTACTCATAGAGCGGCATCAGACGCTCCGCTGCCCTATGCGAGCTTCATCCCCGCCGCGGCGGCGTACTTCCTGAACTCCTGGGTCATCTTCGGCGCGATCGCCGCGCGGACGTTCGAGATCGCGTCCTGCGCGAGCTGCTTCATGGTCTGCTCGGCGTTGATCCCGTAGACGCGGGCCGCGTTGAGCCCGAGGATCAGCTCCTTGTCCTTGTCGGTGATCGGCTTGTAGCCGTAGCCCTTCTGCATGTCTTCCGGGATCTGGAACCGCCGGAAGGCGTCGATCTGCCACTGCGGCGAGCCCCACCACGTCGAGTCGCTGCCCCACATGATCCGGTCGGATCCCACGTGGGTCACGAGTTTCCCCAGGACATGCGCGGCCTCGATCGGCGCGCCCGTCACCGTCAGCGCGAAGGTGGAGCCCAGCTCCGCATAAATGTTGTTGGCCACATTGAGCGCGGGGTTCCGCTTGAACCGCGTGATGTTGGCGAGGTCGTCCACCCACGGGTAGCCAGAGTGGTAGATGATGAAGTTGAGATCCGGGTTCGCGAGCGCCGCCGGCTCGAGGTCGTGCAGGCGGCAGTACTTCTCGTCGAACCAGATGACAGCGAGCCCCTTGTGGATGCAGAAGGTCTTGATCCCGAGCTTGCGTGCCTTGTCATACATCGGGTAGGCGACCTTGGCGTCGTCGAGGTACCACCCGCCGTAGTGGCCGCCGCTCGGGTAGCGGCCGCTGATCCCGTCCGCGGTGTATCCCTTCCACGAGTCGATCTTGAGGTCCTTGGCCTGCCACTCCATCATGTCGAGGTTGCGCGGATCGTTGGGCGCGACGAGCCCGTGCGAGAGCATTCGACGGGTGCCGGCCTTGGCATTGACGTGGTCGCGCGTGCCCACCATGCTCTCGATCGGGAGCAGAATCTCGTCGTCACCGGCCGCGGCCGGCACGCCGCTGATGATCGACATCGTGGTCTCGCTCTCCAGGAACATCTGCTTGACGTAGGCCTCCTCGGTGCCGATGTCCTGGATCTTACTGTTGGGCAGCACGCTGTTGCGGAATCCCATCAGGAAGTCCCGCACGATCTTGCCCCGCTCAGTCTGCGCGTGCTCGAGCTTAGCCGCGTTGAGCCAGTGGGTCTGGTCGTCGAAGATGAACTGGGTGCCCTTGCGGGTCTTGAGTTGCGCCTCGATCGCGGCCGTCTCGTCGGCCGCCTCGACCTCGGCCACCCGGAAGAACTCCCGCCCGTAGACCTTGTTCATGGCGAGCATGGCGGCAGCGAAGCCGCTCGTCGTCATGAGAAAGCTCCGGCGCGAGAGCCCGCGCGGCTTCCCGTAGCGGTCCGCGTACTCCAGGAGGCGGAGGTCCACCTCCCGCTGCTTCTGCGTCTTCGGCAGTGGCACGAACTCCCCGTTCGTAACGACCTGCGTCGGAATCGGAGGAATGGGAGGAAGACCGGCCTCGCCGCGCTTTCGGATAACCATCGGACAACCCTCCTTCAGCCGAGACAGGAAGAACGGGACGAATGTTGACGTGGCGGGCTCAACAATAGTCCGCTCCGCCCCGTTGTCAAGGGAGAAAATGGACCGTGCCCGTCCCTCCTTCGCCGGATTAGATCGCGCGCCGGGTCAGATCGCCCGCCCCGCGTGGGTCCCATCGAGGATCGCCTGGTGGACGCCCCGCGGCGCCACGCAGTCGCCCACCGCGTGGAGCTCCGGCACGCGCCCCTTGAGTTCGCGATAGAGCGCATCGGTCGAGCGGCTTCCCATCGCGAGGACGACGCTATCGACGCCCTCGATCCGTCGCTCGGCCCCCGCGTGCACGTTGGCGACGATCACCGCCGAGCCCTCGATGGCGCGGAGCTCGGTGTGCGGCGTCAGGACCGCCCCCTTCGTGAAGAGGCGCGCGTAGAGGGGGGCGATGGAGGTGATGCCGACGTCCTGACCGACGTAGAAGAGCGGCGAGACGACCTCGACCCGCTTGCCCTGATCCAGGAGGAGCTCGGCGGTCGAGAGCGCTTGCTGGGTATGGACGTCGTCGACGACGACGACGTTCGCGCCGACCCTGGCGGTGTCTGCCAGCACGTCCCGATCCGTTACGACGTGTTTGCCGTCGGCGCCAGGGAGGGGAGGGACGTAGGGATGAGACCCGGTGGCGATGACGACCGCGTCCGGGCGCTCGGCCAGCACTCCCGCGGCTGCCGCCTCGACCCCGAGACGGATCTCGACCCCGAGCTTCTTCACTTGGATGACCAGAAAGCGGACGATGCCCGCGTAGTCGGCGCGGGCGGGAGCGCGCGCGGCGAGGAGCACCTGGCCGCCCAGCTGCGTGTCCTTCTCGAAGAGCACGACGCGATGACCACGGAGCGCCGCCACGCGGGCCGCCTCCAGCCCCGCGACCCCGCCGCCGACTATGACGACCTTCTTCGCGACGCTCGCCTTGCTCACCTGGCCCAGCTCGCCCTCGCGCCCGGTGGCCGGGTTCTGAACGCAGGTGACCGGCTTGCCCTGATAAATGCGGTCGATGCACCCCTCGTTCGCCCCCACGCACGTCCGAATGTCGTCGAGCCGCCCCTCGCGCGTCTTCCGCGGAAGGTCGGGGTCCGCGATGAGGGCGCGCGTCATGCCCACCACGTCGACCTGCCCCGCCGCCGCGAGCTGGTCCGCCTGGATCGGATCCACGATCCGACTCGCGTGCAGGATCGGCAGGGAGGGGGCGGCCTTCTTGATCGCCGCCGCCAGGGGCACGTACACGGCGGTGGGAAAGCTCATGTTCGGCACGGCCGCCGCCTGCAAGGCATACGTGTGGGCACCGCCGCCGATGATCGACAGGAAGTCCATGAGCCCCGACGCCGCGAGGCGGCGCGCGATCTCGGCCATGTCGTGAGCGCTGAGGCCCCCGGCCGTGAATTCGTCGCCGGAGATGCGGGCCCCGACGACGAAGTCCCGCCCCACCTCCCGCCGGATCTCCGCCAGGACCTCGAAGGCGAATCGCATCCGGTTCTCGAGGCTGCCGCCGTACTCGTCCGTGCGCTGGTTGAAGAGGGGGCACCAGAACTGATCGATCAGGTGATTGTGCGCCATGGAGATCTCGATCCCGTCGAGGTGGCCGGCGCGGCAGCGGCGCGCCGCCTCGCCGAAGGCGCGCACTAGCGCCGCGATCTGCTCGGGCTCGAGCTCGTGGGGCACCTCGCGGTGGACTCTCTCGGGAATCTGGGAGGGGGCCAGAAGCACCGGCGACACCTCGGGATCCGACTGGGCACGCCGGCCGAGATGCGTCAGCTGGGTGAAGACGAGGCAGTCGTGGCGGTGCACGGCGTCGGCGATCGCCCGGTAGGCGGGAATGATCGAGTCGTCGTGGTTGGCGATCTGCTTCCAGGCCGCCGCCGGCGACGAGGGATGCACGCTCGAGGACCCGCCGAAGATCGTGAGGGCGCACCCGCCCTGCGCCTTCGCCTCGTGGTAGCGCGCGAGCCGCGCCGTCGGCCGGCCGCCCTCGGCCATGGCCTCGGCGTGGCCAGAGGAGTAGATCCGGTTCTTGAGGGTGACCGAGCCCACCCGGATCGGCGTGAAGAGCGAGCGAAACTCGTAGGGCATG
>QHTD01000436.1 GCA_003220675.1 Candidatus Rokuibacteriota bacterium
GAAGCGAAGGTCAAGGTGATGAGGAGCGCCTGAGAGTCTCATGACGGAGCTGGAGGCGTTGTCAGCCTTGCGGGGCGATGACCTCGTGCGGGCCGCGCGCGCCGAGGCGGCGCTGTGGGAGATGTGGCACCAATCGGGCAATCCGCGGCTGGACTCGTTCCTGCGCAAGGGGATCGAGGCGATCGAGCGTAGCGATCTGCCCACGGCCAGGTCGGTCTTCACGCGGCTGATCGAGGAGGCGCCGACGTTTGCCGAGGGCTGGAACAAGCGCGCCACCGTCCGATACCTGGCAAAGGATTACTCGGGCTCGATCGCCGACTGCCGCGAGACGCTCGCGCGCAACCCGAGCCATTTCGGGGCGCTTTCGGGCCAGGGCCTCTGCCATCTGGCGCTCGGCCAGTTCCGCGAGGCGGCCGATGTCTTCCGGCTGACGCTGACCGTGCATCCGCACCTCGGCAGCGCGCGAGAGAACCTGCGCACGGCGCTGGGCGAGCTCGTAAGGTGGAACTGAGCGTCGACTCCCGTGCGGCGCGCTGAGGCATTCGAGGACTGAGACTGTGGACATCGTGATCATTGGGTGAGGCTTTATGGCTACGCACTCGAAAACCAGGCGCGCGGTTCAACGACTCCGACGTCTCGCGCGTCGGCGCCGCGAAGCCGAGCTGAAGAAAGCTCGGCGCAGCGGGACCGATCATCCTTCGCCTCCCCCCGAGTCTGGCCCCACAACCTCATAGTGGAGGCCTCGCTTCCACGGCGCCCGTGAAACCCGCGGGCGGTATCCAGGCTCGCGACGTCAGTCGCAGAGGCGCTGCTCCCGCCATTTCCGTATTGCCTCGGCGTGCTGTGGGTAGTGGCTGTACGTATCGAGCCGTAGGCGGCGACGGAAGCGCGTGTCGCGCGTGAATTGCCCTTCGGATGTGCGCCTGACAAAGTCGATGAGGTGGCCGTGAGTGTCCTCCAGTTGCCTCAGCACCTCGGAGAGCGAAAGGCCTCGCTTCTCCTCCGTCATCTTGGCGTTGAAGGCGTCGATGCCGCCATAGCTCACGTACCGCGGTGGGCGGCCTCCCGCGATGATGAGCGGTAGGTGCTTCAGCGCCTCCCTCTCCCACGTGGTCACGTGCGCGAGGATGTCCTTCACCGACCAGTCGCCCGTCACTGATGGTCGTGTGCATGTGGCCCTGTCATCTCCATCTGTCCCCTGAGACACCGATGAGGGCGTCGTGTGAAATCGGCGGGAGGTCACGCTCTCACTCAATCGTTGGCGGATACACCGGGTGTACCCTTAGCACGGTGTATGCGATGGTGACTGACCGTGACTCCCCTTAAGTAAGGAGACCGCGATGGCGGTGAAGAAAGTTCCCGAGGGGCACAACCGCGTCTCGCCCTACCTGATCGTCGACGGTGCCGGGCGCGCGCTCGACTTCTACAAGAAGGCGTTCGGCGCGGTCGAGTTGTTCCGGCACACGGCGCCGACCGGGAAGATCGGCCATGCCGAGGTGCGGATCGGCGACACCGTCGTCATGCTCGCCGACGTGCATCCGGACTCCGACGCGCACGGCCCGGCGCACTACGGCGGCTCGCCGATCAGCCTGCACATGTACGTCGAGGACGTCGATGCCGTGGCGCGCCAGGCGATCGCCGCGGGAGCGAAAGTCAAGCGGCCGGTCGCCGACCAGTTCTACGGCGACCGGCTGGGCACGTTCGAGGACCCGTTCGGCCACACGTGGCACATCTCGACACACATCGAGGACGTGTCGGGCGCGGAGCTCGACCGCCGCGCGAAGGCGGCGATGGCGCAACACAAGAAGCGCTAGCGGCTACCTGACCCGACCGCTTTGGGGAGGTTGGGCATGAAGTGTCCCCGCTGCCAAGCGGAGAACCGTGAAAGGGCACGATTCTGCCGGGAGTGCGGGGCGACATTCGGTGCCGTCTGTTCGAGCTGTGGTGCGAAGGTCGAGGCTGGAAGTAAGTTCTGCGATGGCTGCGGAGCGCCCGTTGACGCTACGACAGCGCCCGGTCCAGGGTCCTCCCGTTTCGCTTCCCCGGAGTCCTACACCCCAAAGCACCTCGCCGAAAAGATTCTCACGTCGAAGAGCGCCATGGAAGGCGAACGGAAGCACGTGACG